>NZ_FNPV01000001.1:300000-454743 GCF_900107405.1 Tindallia californiensis
TATTTCTTTTTTTACTTCTTCTACCCGAGCACTGGGCAAATCAATTTTATTAATCACTGGAATGATTTCGAGATCCTGCTCGATAGCCAGATACACATTGGCTAAAGTTTGAGCTTCTATGCCCTGAGCTGCGTCCACAATAAGAATAGCTCCTTCGCAAGCCGCTAAACTGCGGGATACTTCATAGGTAAAATCAACATGTCCTGGTGTATCTATTAAATTCAATCGATACTCTTGCCCATCCTTCGCTTTATAGTTTAGGCATATTGTTTGAAGCTTGATTGTAATTCCCCGTTCTCGTTCTAAATCCATATTATCCAACAGTTGTTCCTTCATATCCCGTTGACTCACTAATCCGGTATGTTCAATAAGGCGGTCAGCTAACGTTGACTTCCCATGATCAATATGTGCTATAATACTAAAGTTCCTGGTTCTATTTTGTCGATTGGCAGACAAGGAAATTCCTCCTTAAACAATAAAAGTCACTTTAACTAATTAATTATATCACACAAATGTAATTTCTTACAATTGATTCTATTGGTTTTGACCTCGCTTCGATAATTAGATGTTGATTTCTTGTAGTTCTTTTGGTAATATTATAATGTTAATGCAGGTATAAGGAGGTGAATCGATTGGCCAATATTAAATCAGCGATGAAAAGAGTACGTGTGATTCAAAAGAAAACAGCGCGGAATAAAATGATTAAATCTCAGCTCAAAACTGCTATTAAACGCTTTGAAGAAGCTATCGACAAAGAACAGTTTGATCTAGCAAAAGAAAAGCTCCAGTTTGTGGATAAAAAACTTAAGCAAGCTGCTTCCAAAAATGTTATTCACAAAAACAAGGCTTCCAAAAAGCTTTCTCGCTTAACCAAAAAGCTTCAAAGAACTGTTTCTTAATTCAGCAGGTCTAACGCTCGATTTTCTTAAAAGACTGATATAGGAATTAGCACTATTCCTGGGTATCAGTCTTTTTGTTATGTGAACAGTTGTTTTTTCTCTTGATATTCCTTAATCTTATACCTTAAATTTCGCTCACTAATCCCCAGCACCTTAGAAGTCTTAGCCTTATTATTATTCATCACGCTAAGCGTTTCCAGAATCACCATTTCTTCTATATCTTTTAGCTTAGTGCCTATCTTAATGGGTATTATGCGGGAATCTTTTGTGTAACTCCACTCTTTTTTATGCTTCCGAAGCAGTTCTTCCGGCAAATCTTTTGCCTGTATATAGTGATGATCCGTTAAGGCAATGGCTCGTTCAATAATATTCATCAGTTCTCTTACATTCCCTTTATAGTGGTGAGATTCAAGGATATTCAGTGCTTCAGCTGTTATTCCTTCAATTTTTTTATCGCTTGATTCTTTAATAAAGTGATCAATTAGCAGCGGTATATCTTCCTTGCGTTCGTTTAAGGAAGGAATTTTTATCGTCACTACGTTTAAGCGAAAGTACAGATCTTCACGAAAACATCCTTTTGCTACTTCTTTTTCGAGGTCTTTATTGGTTGCTGCAATAATTCTAACATCTACTTTTTTTCCCTGCTCTGCGCCTATAGGCTGAACTTCTTTTTCTTCCAAAACCCGTAGCAGTTTCACTTGTGTGTTCAGGTTCATTTCGCCTATTTCATCAAGAAACAAGGTTCCTTTATCGGCTATTTCAAATCTTCCTTTTTTTCGATATTCAGCACCGGTAAAGGAACCTTTTTCATGTCCAAATAGTTCGCTTTCAATTAAGTTTTCCGGAATAGCTCCACAGTTAATTGCCTCAAAACGATTATTACATCGAACACCTTGAAAATGAATTGCTTTTGCTACCATTTCTTTTCCTGTACCACTGTCACTCTGAATCAATACGTTGATATGGCTGTCTTTGATCTTATCCACTAAATGAAATACATTTTGCATCTTTTTCGATTTTCCAATAATGCCATGGACCCCATATTGTTTCAAGACTGCTTTTTCTAAAAAAGTAACTTTTTCATTCAATTTTTTATAGTCAATCGCTTTCTTTACCATAAATCGTATTTTATCCATATCTAAGGGTTTCATTACATAATCATAAGCCCCTGCCTTCATCGCATCAATAGAGGATTGGATCGATCCATGGGCTGTCATCATGATGACGATGGATTCTTTTTGAATCTCTTTAATATTAATAAGCAGGTCAATGCCATCAATGTCCCCAAACTTCAAATCCAGCAATATCACATCCATAGATTGTTCTTTTAATATGATTTCTACATCAAATATATTAGTTGCCGTTTGTACTTGATATTCATCTTCAAAATAAAACTTAAGAGAGTTGCATATTGACGCTTCATCATCAATAATTAAAACTTTTCTCAACACTACCACCTCTTTACTGTTTTTCTTCCATTTTAGTTAATTGGAATGTGATCATAAAGGTTGTCCCTTCTTTATTTGAACTTTGAACGGAAATGTCGCCATTGTTTTCTTTAACAAACTGATAGCATACTGCCAACCCAAGACCACTGCCTTGTTTTTTAGTCGTATAAAAGGGGTCAAAAATTTCACTTTGATCGTTAAAAGGAATTCCCGGACCATTGTCCGTTATCCTCACTATCCATTTGTCATTACTTTTGTCAAGTCTCACCATAATGCAAGGTTTTTCTGTATTTTCCAAGACCTGAACAGCATTCAAAAAAAGGTTTATAATAATTTGCCGAAACTGCGGTTCGTCTACTATTGCATAGATTCCATCTTCTATTTGCAGGTTAACATGAATGTCTTTTCGCTCTGCTTCCCCTGAATAAAACTGTACTACTTCTTTTAATATTTCACTTATGTGACAAAGATCCTTTTGAGGTTGTGATGGTTTTGCGTAAGTCAGCAAATTACTAATAATGTCATTTGCTCTTTTTACTTCTTTAGGAACATCCTCCACAATCATTCTTCTAAAATCTTCTTTGTGATATTTTTCAGGAATCAGTTCTACATAAGCTTTAATTGCTGTTAAGGGGTTTCTGATCTCATGAGCGATATTAGCCGTCAAACGTCCAAGAGATTCCAGTTTATCTTTCACTTTCAACTGATCCTGCATTTGTTTTATTTCCGTAATGTTCTTGAATGTAATGGTTGCTCCATAAATGGTATGCTCGTCTATTTTTAACGGATTTATATTGTATTCATATATGAAGATCTCCTTTTTGCCTGGTACTTGGATTTCTTTGCCAATTTGCGGTATATGGTCATTAATAACGCTGTAATAATCGTTTTCATTAATAAGTCTGTTTATGGGAGTTTCCAGCACATTTTTCCCGATCAGCTCATGAGCTGATTTTTTTAAGTAGGCTTCACATTTTTTGTTTGCATACATAATGATCCCGTTAATATCAACTGTCAACAACCCACTAAACACACTATTAAGAATTTGTTCTTTCTCATTTGATTCTTTCTTGAGTTCTATCGTCCGTCTCTCCACTTCTTTTTTCAGCAAGTCATTCCATTTATAAAAAATAAATGTTATCAATAAAGATACGAAAAAAATAAGGCCTGTTATGGTTAAGAATTTCGACGAATACTCCACAGAGGAACTGATAGGATGTCCAAACCATTTTGTATAAATCGTATCATAGGTCCCTTTCTCTTTTATCCTTAAAAGTCCTTCATTAAAAACGTCAAGAAATTCAGCATGTTGACTAACCGTTGCCAATGCATATTTTTCTGGATTGATTTCTTCCCCGACGATTTTAATATCTTCTTGGTACCCTTCTCGCTGAACACTGTACTTTCCCGTTAATCGGTTCCCCAGATAGGCATCAACATCTCCCTCATAAAGTTTTCGCAATGCATCTTGTTGGTTTTCCGTCTTAACCAGTTCAACACCTGCCACCTCTTTTAATAGATCGATGGAAATATCATTTCTTTGAACAGCGACTTTTTTATTTTTCAGATCCATCAGATCTACTATATACATATTATCAGCGGCAACAAAAATAGATTGCGATGATTCTAAATAAGCTTTTGAAAAAAGGTAGTGACGTTGCCTTTCTTCAGAATATTTCATCCCTTGAATCGCATGGATACCACCTGTTTCAAGTTCCATAATCACTTGATACCAAGGCATCGGTTTAACATCAACTTCCAATCCCATTTCTAAGGCAATGGCTTTGATTAAATCTACATTAAAACCTCTGTACAATCCGTTTTCATCTACAAATTCAAAGGGCGGAAAGTAATTATCTCCACCTATAATAATAATTTGTTCCGGAGAATAAACCTCATCCTTATAAAGTGGACGTGCACTTATGTCTATTAAAAACAAATTGACCATAATGGCCATTATCATTATCCCTTGTATTATTCGTTTCATCGTTTCACCACAAATCTTTTAATAGTAAGAATCATTGATTATGATCATAATGCATAAATAGCAATGGTGCAAGTCGCTATTAACTCGCACCATTGCTATTTATGCTATTAAGATGTCACCACTTGCTCATGCTTTTTTCGAATACTTTTTGTATGGTAATAGTTACTGGCAATAAAAGCTACTGTTAACCCAATTCCTATACTATCTGTCAGTATTTTAGGCTGTATCAACAGCACCGCCGCAGCTCCCGCAAAAATTCTTTCATATAGCCTTAGTGTTGAAAATAAATAGTTTTCGGCGGCGGCACCAAGGCAATAAATCCCAACCAATCCTGTAAACACGACAATAAACAGTCTCCACACCACAACGTTTTGCAACAGTAAAATCGGTGAGTAGACAAACATAAACGGTATCATAATACCAGCAAAAGCGAGTTTGAACCCTGTAAAAGCAACATCTATCGGATTAGCCCCTGCAATGCCACCAGCCGTATAGGACGTTAGGGCTACAGGCGGTATGATCGCCGACAGTGTTCCATAATAAAAAGCAAAGTAGTGAGCTGCCAGCGGCTCAACACCCATTCTAACCAAAGCCGGAGCGGCAATACTAGCCGTAATAATATAACAAGCTGTTGCTGGCAGACCCATTCCTAAAAAAATGGAGGCTATCATCACCAAGATGAGCGCAAGCCATAAATGCCCTCCTGAGAAGGCCATGATATTATATGCGATGACCTGCCCTAGCCCAGTCATCGCCACTACTCCGACTACAAATCCAACTACCGCACAGGCGATCCCTACAGATACGGCTGTTTTTGCACCGTCTTCCATAGCTTCGATAAATCGTGTAAGGTTTAATCTTGAAGATTTTCGCAAGCTACTGACAAAAATAACCGCAATCATTCCAAAAAAGGCTGAATACAGCGGTGTTAACCCTCGTAATAGTAAAATAATAATGATAATAATGGGAATGATCAAGTGTCCCTGATATTTCATCACTTCTTTAAGATTCGGTAGCTTTTTTTCATCCAATCCTTGAAGTCCCATTTTTTGAGCCCTTAAATCAATGATTCTAAAAATAGCAATATAGTAAAAAAGGGCCGGGATAAGTCCTGCTTTCATTACTTCAATATATGGTATTCCAAGAAAAGATGCCATAATAAAAGAAGCAGCACCCATAATCGGTGGCATCAGAATTCCGCCAGTGGATGCAGCAGCTTCGACTGCACCTGCAAAACGAGGCGAATAGCCGACTTCTTTCATCAATGGTATCGTAAAGCTTCCCGTTGTCGCAACATTAGCTTGAGCGCTACCACTAATAGTTCCCATTAGTCCGCTAGCCATTACTGAAACATGTGCCGGGCCACCTCTTAAACGACCTGCCAATGCCAATGCAAAATCGTTGAAAAATTTTGCTGTATTTGTTTTTGCTAAAAAAGATCCAAAGAGAATAAACATAAACACGTAAGATGAAGACACCATTAATGTTGTTCCAAAAATGCCTTCACTAGTCATATACATTCGAGTAAGGATTCTTTGCCAGGAAAACCCTTGATGTCCAAGCATCCCCGAAAAAACATATCCAAACTTTGCATAAAATAGAAAACAGGCGGAAATAATCGGCAGTAAAATCCCTACAGATCTTCTTGAAGCTTCAAGAATAAGAAGAATTGCTAGTACCGCAAAAAAGTAATCCGTATTATTGGCGATTAATGATCGATCGACAAGGCTATCATAGAAAAAGTAAATATAAAGTCCTACCGATAGTCCAAGAAAACTTAAAATCCAGTCCAGAACACTTGGGTTTATTTTAGATGATTTTTTTGTCGCCGGATACATTAAAAACGCAAGACCCAGCATCATCCCTAAATGCAGTGCATTTCGTTTGATTGCAATCATCAAACTAAAGCTATTCATCCAAACATGCGTAAAAGAGGTTATCACCGCCAGAATCGTAATGATCAGCGCCACTCTTCCGGCAAATTTTCGTTGTACAGCTCCTCCAGCAACTTCCTGAATGTCTTCAACTTTTTTCTTGCGAAATAGGTTCAGCATACGCATACTCCTCACTGAATTTATTCAAGAAAGTGTCCGAAAGCAAAAGCTTACGAACACTTTCTTTGTTTGATTATGGCCTCATGTCTTCAGGTATTTCAATTCCTCTTTCTTCATAAAATCGAATAGCACCATCATGAAAAGGCACCGGAGCCAATCCTTTCACTGATTCTTCCAGCGTAACTGATCTTAGTGCTTCATGGGCTTCTTGTATTTCTTCTAAATGATCGTACATTGCTACTAACATTTCATATACTAAATCGGCATCTAAATCTTCACTAGCAATCAAAGCCGATTTTACTCCTACGGTCTGAACATCTTCGTCCAGCCCAGTATACATGCCGCCAGGAACTGTAAACTGACCATAATAAGGTGCAACAGCATGCAGTGTTTGGTAGTCTTCATCGCTAAACTCCAGCATTCTTACCGCTGTTCTGCTGGCGAAAATTTCTGAAACGGCCGACGTAGGGATTCCGCCTTCTGCATTCATGCCATCAAGCTGTCCATCTTGCATAGCACTAGAAGCTTCTGTATATCCTAAATGTTCTACATGAACATCATCAAGGCTAAGTCCCGCTACTTCTTCTAAAATAATATTGGAACTGTATTCAGTACCTGATCCAGCACTGCCAACATTAAAACTATTCCCCGCAATATCCGAAAGCGTTTCAATACCAGATGATTCGGTTACAACAAACTGGGTTACATCTGGCCAAAGAGCTGTTACAAACCTTACACCCTCAAATTGATTGTCTTGAAATCTTTGTTGGCCTTCATAGGCAAAAAGCGTTAGATTTGCCATGGCAATCCCGAGATGTGCTTCTCCATCCTTTAACATATTCAGATTTTCTACTGATCCTCCAGAAGATTGAGCAGAAGCATTTACGCCAAGATGTCCTAATTCCTCATTCCATAGAGTTGCTAAAATCGTTCCAACAGGGTAGTAGGTTCCTCCGGTACCACCGGTAACAATGGTGACAAATTGTCTTTCCGGTCGGCTTTCTCCTCCCTCTCCTTCTGCTTGCTCGTTTCCACCACAAGCCGTGAAAGATCCTAGCATTAGCATTGCTACTAGTATGCATATTGTTCTTTTTCTCCAGTTCATTTTCTTCTCCCCTTTTCTTTTTTATACCTGTTACGTTCTAACTATGTATTTACAATGCAAATACTCTGCCAAAAAAATGTCATAAATCAAATTTTATCGATCTTATCCTCCAGACCCTTCTAAAACATGCGTTTTTTTCTAATATTCCATCAATTATTCTGTCTCTTCCTTATAAGTCGATCGATCAAAAAACCCTGCAAATTTTGCCTTTTGCAAAATTTGCAGGGTTTTTCTATTGGAATTAGACGCAAATTTCTGCCATTAACAACTCAATATTCGCCGTTGCATCCATTTTCCCACTCTTTAAATGCCGATCCAACTGATTAAACGAATTCAGTAGGACTATCAGTTTTTTCTCTTCAAAGTTAGCGCTGTGTTTTAAGCTATTCTGAATCGAAAAAGGGTGTTGTTTTAATTTTGTTGCTATCTTTGATGCCGGATAGCCTTGTTGATCCATTTCTTTTACTCGAAGCATTATCTTAAATTGATTCCTCAAAAAAGCAATAATTTTCATAGCTGGTTCTCCATCTGCCAGCAGTTTTTGAAAACGTATTTGTGTTTCATCAGCTTTTCGTTTGCTTAAACTGTCAATAAGTAAAAACACATCGTTTTGAAATGAATAAATAGAACACTTTCTAACAATCTCTTCCGTAATTTCCGTTTTATTTCCAATTAGAGCCGTCAGTTTTTCTATCTCGTTACTGATGTCAAATAAAGACTGATTAGCATTTTTATTTAGATAGTCAAAGCTTTTTATCAGTTCAATAATAGCCTTGTCTGCTATTTTTTTGTTTCTTTTTTCACACTCTGCTTTTATCCATTTTTTCAGTTCATTTTCTTTAAGCCGCTTGAACTCCACATTTTTACCTATTTTCTTAAGAAGCTTTGTCAGGTTTTTTCTTCCATCTGGTTTTGATTCACAGTACACTACCAAGCAAGTAGTTTCTGATGGGTTTTGCAGATACTGTTTTATTTTATCTTCTTCTCGTTTATCCAAGGATCCTCCTTTTGATTCTAGAAACCAAGGATTTTTTACGATTACTATTTTCTTTTCTGCCATAACAGGCAATGTTTCACAGCTTTCCAATAAGGATTCTATCCTAAAATCTTTCCCTTCAAACTTTGTCAGATTAAAATCCCCCATGGTTCCCGGAGCAATTTTTAGAATTAAAGCCTCGACAAATCGTTGCATCAACAAGATTTCTTCACCTGTAATAAAGTATACAGCTTCTATCTCGTTTATCGCCTTATTTTTCAATAGTTTAAGTTCCGACATATGATTTACTCCTTTTTCTATCCTCTGTTTACTGTAAATCCTAGCACTTTTTCAAAATGTTCCAAAGCCATATGGTGAGCTGCGTGGTTAAAACTGGCAACCGCTTTTTCATCTATTACCACTTCAAAACCTTTATGATAAGCATCTATCGCCGTATGAAGAATACAAATATCCGTACAGACGCCCGCTAATTCAATTTTATTAACGCCTTCTTGTCTTAGGAGTAACTCCAACACCGTACCACAAAAGGCTGAATAGCGCCTCTTATCCATTCTATGGATAAAGGATGGTTTCTTCGTTTCCATCTGTGTAATCAAATTTTCAATATTTCCATAGAGCCTTCTGCCTTCAGAACCTTTTAAGTTGTGGGGAGGAAAAAGCTTATGCTCCGGATGATTTTTATCATGTATTTCATGAAAATCATTAACAGTAATGATAAAGGCATTGGTTGAAAAATAAGACTCTATCTTTTCGGCAATTGATTTTTCTAAAGCTTGTGCTGGTTTTCCTACCGATAGTTTCCCTTCGTCTGCAACAAAGTCGTCAGTATAATCAATCAAAATAAATGCTTTTTTCTCTTCGTATCTTTTTTCATTACTCACGATAATCGCCTCCCATTTAATTTCTTTTTAAGTATTAGAGCCAAAACAATGATTAGTGCATAATAAACTACTATGTTTTGCGCTGATAGGTGATCAATGCTGATTGATGCATATTTCCAGTGTGAAAAACGACTCATTGTTTTGATCATATAAATAAGTATCCCATTAACGGTATGCATCATAATGACTGGCAAGAAGGGAACCCAAGACAAGAGCCAGGCAATAAGGCTTGTTGTCATTAATATTCCAAGAACCGGCACCACCAGTAAGTTCATCAAAGGAGCAATGATGGAAAATTCATTGAAATGATATGCTACTATAGGCCAGGTACCAATTTGAACCAATAGTGTCATTAATACCATATTCCTCAATGGGATTCTCTTCATCTTGAAATGAGCTAACAGCGAAAGCCCCCAAAGAATAGAAGCCGTTGCCAAAAAACTCAGCTGAAAAGAAATGGTTTGAAGCGTTGCCGGATCAAGGATAACAAAGGTCATAGCGGTTATCATCAAAGCATTTCGCGAGTCATAATGTCTTTCCAGAAAAAAACTTAACATCATGATTGACAGCATTGTTGCTGCTCTCACTATAGAAACAGGAAGTCCTACTAACAATGCATATTGCCACACCAATAATAATGTTATTATTTTCGCCGCACGCAAGCCCAGTCCCAATGCTTTTGATGATTCATGAATCATCAAAGCAATGATTCCAGTATGAAGCCCTGAAACAGCAATAATATGAGCTGTGCCTGTCTTGGCAAAAACATTTCTCAAATCCTTGGAGACAAAACCTTGATTGCCTAACAGAATGCTTTTCAATACATCGCTTTCCGGTGGTTCCAGGTGTTGGTTAATGAATCCTATTAAAGATGTTTTGGTTTGATCAGCAAAGCTTATCGGATGGTATGGATGCCGGGGTATTATCTGCACGGTATAAGCTTCCGCTTGAAAAACAGCATGAAAGCCTCTTTCTTTCAGATGTTGATAGTAATCTTTCGATGGATTTTGCAATAAGCTCTCCTGTTGCAAAAAAGAATTGATCACCATACTATCACCAGGTTTCGCCGATGCCAACACATGATCATGATCCTTTATACTGATTAGGATAACTCCTCTGGTTTTATGCTTTTCTTCTCTGCCTTTAATGGCAACTTCTTGTAACTCCCCTTCAATGTTTATCCACTGGTTCTCATATCGGTTGACCCGCTGGACTTTCACTTTTACAGACTCTATCTGAGAAATAGGAATATTTGCTTTCTCCATATCGTGGAGAAGTGTTGTTTGTTTTTGATGAATGATGCCCGCCAAAAATCCCAGGCCAAAAAAAATGCTTAATACCAAGACCAATCGTCTAGGAAAATCATCTTTTACCCATCCAAACAGACCCATAAAAAGTCCGATGATCAGGAATATTCTAAAACCATGCTCTAGCTTTAGTCCTGCCGCTACTCCAGAAATAAAGATAATCGCTACAGCTATGACGGGTCGCTTCATAAACGAATCTCCTTCAAATAGAAGATGGTATTAATTCGGTTTCCTTTTTAGTAAGATAGCACTAGCAACAGCGGTCAGTGGTACGGTTAAGACCAAACCAATACTTCCCGACAATGCTCTGACAATTTCAGTAGCGATAATATCTAAATTAATGATATCAACCACCGAAGCATCATAAGCCATAAACAGTAGCAATAAGGGTAATGCGGCACCGGTGTAGGCCAGTATTAAGGTGTTGGACATCGTTCCCATAATGTCTTGTCCTACGTTCATCCCTGATTTGACTAGTTCCTTAACCGCAATTTCCGGATTTGCCCGTCGCACTTCTTCCATTGCTGACGCTACTGATATTCCTACATCCATCACAGCACCCAACGCTCCCATAATAATACCTGCAAAAAGTAGGTCTCTGAAGTCGAACTGGACAGCCTGAGGAATATACATAAGCATGGTTGCTTCTTCACTGGATAACCCAGTTAACTTTACTTGCGAACCTGCCCAAAACATAACCATACCAGCAACTAGTAGTCCTCCTATAATCCCCAGGATAGCCGCAATGCTTTTCCCATTAATCCCGTTAATAATGGTAATGGTCGCAATCGTAATAACCAAAGAACTAACAATCGTCAGCAGTATCGGAGAATATCCCTTAAGCATGCCTGGCAACATTACCTGTACAATCATAAAAAAGGTCAATGCTAGTGTTAGTAATGTTTTTGCACCTTTACTCCTGCCTATCAACAACAATAATAGGACAAATAGCATTAAAAGCATTATAATTGAACGATCTCGAATGTATTCCGTTATATGAAGCTCATAAGTACCATCTTCCAAAGTTTCCTTCATTAACATCACTCGATCTCCCGGTTCTACAGGAATATCATAAACCGGATGGTCGCTTAAATGATTTTCCACCACTTCCACTTTTCCTTGAAGTGATCCTCGGTCGATTTCAATCATAACTACCTGTATTGTAAAATGATCTTCAGCTCTTTGATCTTTAACTTCAAGAACTGTCCCTCTCATTCTTTCCATCGCTTCTGGTTCATCAACTAATAGTCCTTGCGCAGCGACAACACTGTGACATAATAAAACAACGCTGATTATTAGCATTACTATGTTTTTTTTCATTCTCCACACCCTTTTTTCAACGTTTCTTAGGTTTTTTTTTCATCATCTCATTACTTCTCAACTGATGCAACGCCTCATGAACCGGTTGAAAGTGAGGTATCATTCTGCGTGCTCTATAGAGGTGCCATCTGGCTTTCTCCTGTTTTTCCAAAGTCATATATATTAATCCCAGTTGATAATAAAGATAGCCGTTTTCATAGCCTTTTTCCAATACTTTTTTAATGTATTTTAAAGCTTCATCCGGTTCATTCAGATGACTAAAGTAAATCTGTGATATATTCATCAATGCATAATGATCTTCCGGAAAGATCTTAAGCACTTTCAGATAGTAGTTTTTTGCCTTTTTGTACTGATCGGTTTCATAGTAACAAGCTGCCATTCCCGCGTAAATATCAGCGTGAATATCTTCGGGAACTTCTTCCAAATCACCATGCAACGCTTTTCGATAACATTGCAAAGCCGACTTCAGATCTTCTTTTTCATATAGAATATCGGCCATTAATTTCCAATAAAAAGAGTTGCCGATATCTTTTTCCAATACTTTTTTGAGCTCTACAAAAGCCAGTTGGTAATGACCAATATTACTTAAGGCAACAATGTAATTATGCATCAAATATTGCTGATACGGAAATCTCTTTAATGATTCCTTGAGCAAATCAACTGCCTTTTCAGCTTTACCATTAAATAAATAAAAGTTGCTGATGTTTAATACAGGGTCAGGAGAATCTGGTAATATTTTACATTGAAGCTTAAGGCATTTTTCTGCCCGCTGAAAAGAATCTACTTGGTCGTAACGTATGGCAAGTTCTTCAAAAAGGGTATAGCGATGATATTTTTTAAGAAATCCAGGTTTTAATTGTAGTATCAGCAATAGCCCATGATAAGCGTTATCAAGCATATTATCTTTCAATAGCTTTTTTATCTCTTTAAAAAACACTCGATAGCTTTCTTGATTTTGTGGCATGTTTCGAAATTGATACTTGCGAATCCAATTTTTTTCCAACTCTTTATAAGGCAAGGTCTTAACAGGATAAAACACCCATCCATTAAGCCTTTCCGGTCCTACCGCTTTACATAGATAATGCAATAATTTTTTATCTAAGTCATCATGAATCGATTCAACTTTTAGCCAGCATCCTGGAAGGCCACGATAAACCGTTTTTGCCTCAATATTTTTAATCCCCATTACTTTTTTGTGTTTCTTCTGGTCTGTATTATATTCTTCCCATTGTTGCTGTAAATCGCTTTCTTTTGGGATATCAAGTATTTTCTGCACTGCCTTTTTCTGTTCTATACTGTTTGGTGAAAATATATAATAGGTCATTTTTTCCCCTTCCTTATCGTATCAACCAAGCCGCTTTTTCTTCATTGAATCCTTGACGATAAAGTATCACGCCTTCTTTATTCTTCAATGTTGCTGTTTCCGTTATTTTATCAGAAAATATTATTACATTTTCAGTTTTATTAAAATCTGTTCGAAGGAGCTGTTTATTTTCATTCACATCAGCTAAATAGTAAATCTCTTTATCTTTTAGGAAAAAAAAGGGGGTTTCTTCTGATAAATCATGATACATAACAGCTCCTGTCTTATTATCCTGTATCAACAACTCTTTTCTGCGATCCACACTCCCTCTGATCAGTAAATAAGTATCGCCATGATAGTAAACATCATCTGCTAAAGAAACCCTATGATCCCAGTGCGAAAGACCTACTGTTTTTTCTATCTGGTGATATAAATGCAGGATACTTAAACTGAACCCATCTTCTTGATTCTTATTAATGTAGAGTGCATGATAACCATCTGCTGAAACATATGGTCCTTCGATCACTTTCTCCCCTTCTGATAATTGCCCTAAAAGACTAATCTGTCGACGTTCACGAAAATAAATTCCCACTTGCTGTGTTTTGGCATGACGAAATAAGAGAACACTGTCATCAAGTCCCCATGCAGCGTGAATACCCGGTATTCCACTTACTATTTTTCGTCCTGAGTCGGCGCCATAAAGGCGCAAATCAATTTCTTCCTTTGATGCATCAAGTATCTCAACCGCTATATATCCGCCTTCAGGAGAGACTTGGATTCGTATTTCTTCTGTTTCTAACTCAATATCTATCTCTGTTTTTTTCTGATTTATTACATGATAACTGATGTACTGGCCTTTAGTGTTGGTGGGTACTATGATCCTGTTTCTTTTCTTATTCATTTTAAGATCAGGAAAATGGTCAGCCTTTTCTATCAGAAGATTTACTGAATCATAGGCCTCGCCCCAGTGATGATTGATGTCATAGTGACCCTCGCTATCCTGTGATATCACCAGAATGCCCTTGGCACAAAAGAGCATTTCCAAGATCACCTGATCCAGATTTTGGTAATAATGGTTGATCTCCTCCAAAGAAACGGGTTGAATGTCCCCTCCTTCGACATCAATTTCAAAAGCTTTCATTTTACTAAAATCATAAATCATCACATTTCGAGACCGTTCACTGTCATCAATACTCCATTCGTAGCCAGGCCAACGAATATCTATGCCCAATTCTGTTGTTTCTATTTGAGGCGTCGAAGCAACTGGCAAAAACCAAGGATCTTCCCAAGGCATTGGTACATCAACGCCTTTTTTTTCTTCAATTTTTTCTCCTCCGCAAGCCACTAACAAAAAAATAGATAGGGCTCCCAGCATTAATATGGTAAAATAATGATGTTTCTTCACAGCATTCCACTCTTTCTTAATAATTGTTTTGACGGAAACACAGGTCATTCCGATAACAGATAGGAGCCTATCCCCATGAATATACGTATAAAATACCTATTCCTTTTGCTGACAGCCAGCATTCTATTCTTTGGCTGCTTTGGGAAATCAGATTCAGATTATTTGACAGTTCATATGATCGATGTTGGCCAAGGTGATAGTTTTTTAATAAAAACACCAGAAGGAACTTCCATCCTTATCGATGGTGGTTCTCCTCAATACGGCGATGATGTCGTAGCCTATTTGAAACGCGAAAAAATACAACAAATTGATTATTTAATTGCAACCCATCCTCATTCAGATCATATCGGCGGGCTGGTTACCGTAATGAACGAGTTTCCGGTAGAAAATCTGATTCTTCCAGAAGTTTCGCATACAAGTCAACTATTCGAATCTTTTTTAGATACAGCCTTTACAACCAATGTGCCCCTTTTTCCTGTCAAAAAATCATCCCGCCACTCATTAGAAGACGAAATTTTTTTCGACATCCTTCACACGGGCGTTCATTATGGTTCGCACTTAAACAACTGGTCTGTCGTCCTTCGACTTACTCATCAAGAGATGTCTTTTCTATTTACTGGCGATTTAGAGTCAGAAGCTGAAAGGGACCTTTTGAACCAGTTCTCCTCTAAAAAACTGGCTTCCGAGGTATTGAAAGTTGGTCATCACGGAAGTAATACGTCCACTACTCCCGCTTTTTTGCAGGTAGTCAGTCCTCAGGTTGCCCTTATATCCTGCGGAATAAACAATCAATACGGACACCCCAGTACAGAAGTTGTCAACCGTTTAGAGGAAAGTGGCGTTTGGATCTACAGAACTGATCTTCAAGGAACTATCGTATTATATAGTGACGGATACAACGTATGGTCTCATCAGCCACCAGTAAATTTAGATCCAATCTCTTCGTCGAATGTCAAGCCTTCTTTTTGCGGCTTCTTTGTTAATGGCGTTCCCCTGCTCACAGCTCACATCATACCATTTAAGAAAGAAGTCGTCTAGCCGTTGCCATAGATCATTGCGAAGTTCATCACTAATATTGTCTTCTTTCATCAAGTCATTTACCAACGCAACTACTTTTTCTTCTGACACACTATCCTTTGGTGTTGGTACAGGCACTGCTTTTAACGGAGTAGCGTATAGCTCTAAATCCTTTCCTTTTGATTTTCCAAAATAAGAAAACCATGCGTAGCACAAGGAAGAGTTCAGCCATCCTATTAAGTAAAGAGGAGAAAACCACGCTTCCGGCTTAGTCTGGATATAATACACATCAGCACTTGCATACCAACTATCCTTTGACCAGGCAAACATATTGTATGTCGCACGTTGTGGTACAACAATCTTAGGCTTTTCAAACATTGTTTGCTTACGAGGCCAGTGTAGAGAGTACCATTTCCTCATATTTTTATAAACTTCACGGCGCTTTTGAAGAATTGGTTGATATCTTTCCAGATGACGATTGATAGAAGGGTATTCTTCTATCTTTAACATATTCTTATCTGTTATATAGAGAATATATTGATCTTCTCGCTTTCGGACCCGAAAAGGTAAAATATCGCTATTCTTATGAAAGGGCTTTAGAAATTGCTTTTCTTTGTCCGTAAGGTTTAGTGCTTCCACCTCCTGCTTCTGCAAAACAAATATTCCTTTGTTTTTATTCCATTCCGGACAAATTTCTCGATGTTTTTCTGTCACTTTATCCGCTCCACTAACCAGCCCCTGATTAATATAACAAAAATCACTAAGTCGGTAGGCTGTCTTTTTCATAATACTATCCAGCACTGATTTATCGATTGGTGAGTACTTTAGCAGCAGCTGACCTCGAGTGTCAAAAATATCATTTGTATTTTCAAAAATGCGGTATGAACACCCCGGAATTTCTCCTTCAATGCCATTTTTTTCCAATACCTTAAACAGCTTATCCGGAGGCTGGTCCTTGGCGTTAGGAAACAGAAGTTTCACCTGGCTGTCTTCTGCTGTTTTTTTATATAAACTATAGATCAAGTTGTGTTGACCTTTCGCTTGATGAAAAACTTTCATGTCACCAAGTTGTATCATCCACTTTGGTTTCAGTTCCTCCTTTATATACTTACGGAGTTTTTTTGCCCCATCAGCCGTTGCAAAGTATGAGGTGGTGATATAGCATAACCTTCCTCCTTCTTTCAGAAGTTCTGAGCCACGATAAATAAAATAGTAAAAATAATCCATACTTCGTTCGTAATAATGTTTTCCAAACTCTGTTTCTTTGATGTAGGTGAAAACCTTTTGATTTCCTTTTTCACCTATATACGGCGGGTTTCCAATAATAAGATCAAACATTTCTTCTTGAGGTGGTTCCCATAATAATCCATCTTCACAAAAAACAGATAGTTGAAGGTGTTGTTGAACTCTCAGAGGTAATTCCAGACGAATCAACACTTCAGCCAATACAGCTGCTTCTGGCTCTTTTTCAATGCCTGTTAACTGATTTTCGAACACATGAAGGGCGCTTGCTTCCCAAGGGGTGTATTCTTGATGGTTATCGACTACTTCTGCCTGCAATCTCGCTAAGTGTCGATAGCATTCTCTCAAAAAAACACCACTTCCACAGGAAATATCGGCAATACGTATTGATTTTATTTTATCAATATACTCCGCTTTGCACGAAGGCCTGTCTTTTTGAATTAAATCATCCAGTGATTGTTTTACCATAAAAGAGGCCATTGCTTGATCTGTATAGAAACTTCCTGTTTTCGCCTTATATCCACTGCCTAGTATTTCTTGATAAAAACTTTCTAGCTCTGTGATGTGAGGTATATCGTCTAATTGATTCTTGCACAGAAAATCATCTCCTATTCTCTGACTTTCATAGTGGTCGAAGGTTTCAAACATTTTTCTAAGGTCATTACAGTTTTCTTGTTTCAAGCTATTTAGTAGGGAAATTGTTCGAGATTCATCTACGGCATTTGCAAGGCAACGAGCTAAGATCCATAAAAAAACAGGACCAGCTTCCACGGCATGCTTTTTCGTCATATCCTTTACGGCTTTCCTACACACTTCAAACCATTCAGATGAGTTCATATAATAGTCTCCTTATATCCATTATTTTCACCGCTTATTATACCATAATAAGCGGTATTTTTAGTTTTGGGGAGAGTTTCATAAACAGTCTGTCAATAATTGGTACCTCCGTTGGGTACATATACTAGTACCTTCAGTAATGATCTAACCAGTTATTACCGATAATAAGAGTGAAGGGGTGAATCCTATGTCTAAAATTTCTTCTGTTAATAAAGATCGCATATCCACTTATTATGTCAATAGAAAAAATACTAATCAACAAGTTTCTACTGTCGATAAATTAGAAAAAATAAATCCTATTCAAGGCAGTATGTCTAACTCAAGCGAAAATTTCCTTTTGTTTTCGGATATGTTTTATGGTAAAATTCGAGATCTAAAGCAATTCTATAAAAAGTTTTATGCTCATGAACAAGCATTAGATCATGCGCTGGAAAAATTCAAAAAAAACGAACGTGAAGAGGAAACAGAGGATTGGGTTTCTATCATCGTTGAGCTATTCAACAAATATAACCAGGCATTGGACAGTTTGAAGGAGTTTGAAAAAGAATTAGGTATCGATCATAGCACGAAAATTGTCGATATTGTTCGGCGTTATCGCCCCTCGCTTGAAAATATTGGCGTCGCATTGCGACCAAGTGGTCATTTAGATGCCGATGCTAAATTGGTTGAAGAAAAATTGCAAGAAAATCCGACTCATATGGATTTTCTATTCTACTATCGCCAAGGCTTGTTGTATGAGCTAAACGATATTTTTAAGAAAATCCAAGCGAAACCCAACCAAAGCGTTTTTAATGAAAAAATGGACCAGGTAGTCAACCAGTATACCAGCGGCCACATTGTTGATGATCAGTCCTGAACATGATATTTATCACCTAGGAGGAGCGTTTATGATAACCAAGAAACAATACTGGAATAATCCTTATCTCACAGAATTTGTTGACGTGATTCAAAAGGTTGAAAAAGAACCTTCTGATCCTAAGCTTATGCGAATACAACTAAATTCAACTATTTTTTATCCAGAAGGAGGAGGTCAACCTTCTGACTTAGGAAGTATCAATGACCATCCAGTTCTTCACGTCTATGAAGAAAATGGTGTTATCTGGCATATTGTAGACGCTATTTTAAGTCCATCAGAAGAGATCACAGGAATTATTGATTGGAATCGTCGCTTTGATCACATGCAACAACATCTTGGCCAGCATTTACTTTCTGCTTTATTAGAAAAACACTATCAGGCAAAAACAGTTGGGTTTCATCTTGGTGAGGAATACGTGACGATCGATATCAATCATAAAAATTTAACTCCTATCGAAATTGATCGTTTGGAAACCATGTGTAACGATCTAATTCAAGCCAATTTACCTGTTTCTTCCACTGTTTCCGATGCTTTTACTGAAAATAATGCCACTACTCGAAAGGATGCAAGTTCACCTTCCATTCAGGAAAATCTAAGGATCATTGAAGTTAAGGATGTTGACCGCTGTGCTTGTGGTGGTACTCATCCTCGTCAAACAGGTGAGATCGGTCTCATTAAAATATTAAAGTGTGAAAATCATAAAGATGGTCTTCGCCTCACTTTTATTAGTGGAAAAAGAGCAAATACTTTTTTCCAGTCTCTCTATCAAGAAATGCGTTCTTTGTCCACCAGCTTATCTGTCAACTGGCAGGAGCTTAAAATGGCTGTTGATCACTTAACCCTCGAAAAAAAAGAACTGTTTCAAAAAAATCGCCGGATTTCTTCTGAGCTCGCCGACTATAAAGCCGAAAGTTTATATCATTCTTCTGAGAAGATTGGCTCACACAGATTATTACAAGTAAGCCTCGAAGATATTGATCCCGCTACTCTAGATCAGTTGATTAACCAACTGAAATCTTACAAAAATCTTATTTTTTTAGTAGCTGTTCTTCGCCCTTCTTTCCGGATTATTATGGGTAATTATAGTTCCGCATCTCACCTCTCTATGAAAAATGTTTTTTCTGAAACTAAAGATATCATAAACGGCAAAGGCGGCGGAAATCATCAAATTGCTCAGGGAAGTGGCGAAAATCCAGGTGCTGTAAATCAAATGCTGGCAGAAGCAAGAAAGATTATTATCGATCATCTCCTTCAGTAGATGATTAGACATTGACAGTTCATCGCTAAAAATGTATACTGTTATAGTGATTTTACTAAAGCAATTAACACATTGCGAGTGTGCCGGAATTGGCAGACGGGCATGGTTGAGGGCCATGTGTCTTATGGACGTGCGGGTTCAAGTCCCGCCACTCGCACCATCAATGGATGATAAGTCACTTCATATAAAAAACCCGCTGATTCCTTCAACGGGTTTTTTTATATGAAGATTTGATGTAGTTAATCCTCTGTCTCCACTTTCACAACGTAAGCATTTTCTATTCCATTAAACCAATTAAAAGCATTCGGCTCTAAGTCTCCCTTTAAGGTTTCTCTGTGAAGTATTGCATGGTTTTTATAAAAAAGGCTGATGTATGGCATTTCTTCAATAAACAACCTTTGGAATCTTCCCCATTCTTCTCGTTTTTGATTTTGATTTGCTGCTCCAAAAATATTTTCTAATATTTCATCCATATCATCATTTTGGTACTGAACAAAGTTACCCGCATCCCTTTGTGTTGAATGAAAAGCAAAGGAAAAGTCTTGTAAAAAGGATAGGTGCCATCCAGCTAATACCAAATCATAGTTTCTTTCTTCAATTCTATCCTGAAGATCCTCCCAAGAAGCTTTCTCCACTTCCACCACCAGACCTGCCTCATTTAACTGTTCTGCAATTACATGGGCAGTAGCAACACGAAGCTGGTTGTCTTCATTGGTTAATAAGGTAAATACTGTTTCTTCCGGCATTTCTAGGTCTTGAATCATTTGCCGTGCCGTCTCCTGATTAAAAGAGTAAGTGAGTTCATCGGAGGTTGATAGCCATGAATGCGGAAATACCGGTGTATCCGTTACTATCCCATGATTGAAATATAGTTGTTGAAGTATCTGTTCTCTATCGATAGCATAAGCTATCGCTTGCCTCAACTCTTTACGATTCATCCATTCGTTAGTAAAGTTTACACCTATAAACTCATATTTATTGGACAGAAAGGATTTTCCAGTTACTTCGTCCCTGTCCGTATGTTTTGTCCAATCGATGGAGAGCGGTTCTACTATATCAATTTCACCACTTTCAAACATCGACATGGCTGCTTCACGATCAGGAACTACTGAAACAACAATTTCTTTTATATAAGGTGACTCGCCCCAGTAGTTGGTATAATGGCTTAACTTGAATGCTCTCGACGTATCATGTTCTACGATCTGGTAACGACCAGTTCCTATGATTGGAAAATCATCTGATGCTAGCAAAGAACTTCCAGCGCCTTCAAATAAGTGTTGAGGTAGTATTGGAAAAACCAAGGCTTCTAACCCTCCACTAAAGGGCCGGCTAAAGCTAACTTGGACCTGATGGTCACTTACTTTTCTTGCATCGGCAATTTGATTGATAATATCAGCATGAACAAATGGATAGTCTAAATTAGAAACTTTATTTTTCATTGCATTGATTGTGAAAACAACGTCTTCTGGCTTAAATGATTCACCGTCATGCCATGTAACGTTAGGTCTTAATGTAAAAGTAATGCTTTGCCCTCTTTCATCCCATTCCCATTCTTTGGCTAATTTAGGCTCTATTTCGCGATTTTCATTAAAGGTAACAAGCCCTTCATACACCAAATGATACATTTGCGTTAAGCTTTCATTTCCGTTAAAAAGCGGATTAAGACTACCTGGTCTACTAACCGCAATCTGTAACGCACCACTATCCTCTGGATTAAAGCTTGCTGCTGCATGCTCACTTGAATCCTTTTCTTCCTTTGCCGCTTCTTTGTTTCCACAGCCTACTATCGCCATCATAAAAAAAGCGATCATTAAAATAGATACGATGCTTATGATTTTTTTATTTTTCAACCGTAAACCCTCCTATATGTTTCTTATTGGTTCTCTTCCATGAATTGATTAAAGTAATGTTCTACTTGTTTGCTTAAACCATGTCTATCTCCATTATTATCAATGATAATATGTGACTTTTTCTTATTTTCCACCTGTCCCGGTTGAGCCTTCACTCTATTCATAGCTTCCTTAAAAGCGATTTTATCCCTTTGGATAATTCGTTTAATACGCAAATCCACTTCTGCATCCACATACCAAACCTGGTCAACTTTCTGATCCAACCCAGTTTCAATAAGTAATGCCGCATCAATGACAGCAACAATGGCTTTTGACTCATTAAAAAATACTTCTAGGTATTTTTCAACTTCCTCTATAATAGCAGGATGCAGTAATTCGTTTAACATTTCCCTCTTCTCATCTTTTTCAAATACTAATTTTCCTAAAGCTCTCCGATTCAAATTTCCTTCATGATCAAGGATATTCGAACCAAAAGTATTTTGGAGCTTTTTCAATAACACAGTGCCCTTTTGAACTACTTTCCTAGCAATTATATCGGCATCAATGATTTGTGCTCCATTTGTCCTAAGTATTTCGGACACTGAGCTTTTTCCTGAGCCAATAGGGCCTGTCAGTCCAATAACTTTTTTCATTTCTTTACACCTACTTTGCATCATACCAGTTTTTCGCCACTGATAAATCAACCTTAAGTGGAACTTTTAATGTCATTGTATTTTCCATTTCTCTTTTAAGAATGTTAGAAACCTCTTCCACTTCTTCATCCGGTGCTTCAATGATCAACTCATCATGTACCTGCAAAATGATTTTTGCTTTATAATCATTCTCTCTTAATTTTTTATACACTTTAACCATGGCAATTTTAATGATATCAGCCGCTGTGCCTTGTATCGGCGTGTTCATCGCTAAGCGTTCTCCAAAAGAACGTTGGTTAAAGTTTTTAGAGTGTATTTCAGGTATATAACGTATTCTGTTCATTAGTGTACGCACAGCGCCTTCTCTGGCACCTTCTTGAATCATCTCATTAACATATTTTTTCACACCTGGATATTGTTCAAAATATTCCTGGATATAACTCTGAGCTTCATTGCGGGTTATATTTAAGTTTGTCGCTAATCCATAGTCGCTTATTCCATAAATAATACCAAAGTTCACAGCCTTTGCTTTACTTCTCATGATCGATGTAACCTCTTTTTCAGGAATATTAAATATTTGTGCCGCTGTCCTTGTATGAATATCAGACTCTTCTTGAAACGCTTTTAACATCCCCTCATCATCGGAAAGATGCGCCATAATTCGTAATTCAATTTGTGAATAATCAGCATCTATAAACTGATACCCATCCCGAGCTACAAAAACCTTTCTAAGTTGACGACCAGTTTCTGTCTTAACCGGAATGTTTTGCAAATTAGGTTCTGAGCTAGATATTCTACCTGTAGCTGTAGTTGCCTGATGAAAGGTGGAGTATATTCGTTTTTTCTCTTGGTTTAAAATAGCCCCAAGTCCATCAATATAGGTGCTTTTTATTTTCGACAACTGCCTATACTCTAATATGAGTGGAATAACTTGATGCTTCTCTTTTAGCTTTTCTAAAACTTCCGCATTCGTTGAAAATCCAGTCTTTGTTTTTTTAATTGGAGGTAGTTTCAATTTTTCAAATAGCACTTCACCCAATTGCTTCGGCGAATTTATATTGAATTCCACTCCTGCCGACTCAAAAATAGATGCTTTGTTTTGTTTGATGTTTTCATCAAATTTATCTCTTAATATTTCTAAGTATTTTGGATCTACTCCAATGCCTTCCTTTTCCATGGAAGCTAATACTTCTGTAAGTGGAAGCTCCACTTGATAATAGAGCTCTTCAAGTTTTTCTTCTTTAAGTTTATCCTTAAACGTCGGATAGCACCGATGGATAAAATGTACTGTATCCGATAATAATTCCGCCATCTTACTTTCTTCTATATCTTGGAGTTGCTTTTTTTTCTTTCCTTTTCCCAGCCATTCGTCCGGTTCTTCAAGCTCCAACCCTTCATATTGCGCAGCCATATCAGTCAATCGATAACTTGATTTTGAGGGGTTGATTAAATAGTCTGCTAACATAATATCAAAATAAGGTTCGCCTACTTCTTTTCCCCTATTCATTAAATAACTGCTTTCCTTTTTAAGATCATGGGTTATTTTCGTTATATTAAACTCTGTGAGCCATTTTTCAATTAGCTTCTTCATCCCTAAGGATTCCTCATCATCACCCTTGTAATGAATCCATCCGGAAGCTTCTTTATTATCAAGCATAAACCCTATCGCCACAGCTTCATTATTCGGTGCATGTTCATTGTTCGACAAAGAATAGAAGTACAAACGTTCTCCCTTTTCAACCTGTTTAGATATTTTCTCCAATGATCTTAAACTGGTAATTTGTGATAAAAGTTCTTTTTCTTTCCCGTCAGAATTTGAACGTTCATCTGTCAATACTTTATCCAGCAAAGTATTGAACTCGTATTGCCTAAAAAGTTCCAAAAGCTTGCTGTGTTTCATTGATCTCGGTGTCATTTCTTCTAAAAGAAGCTCTATAGGAACGCCAGTCTCAATCGTCGCAAGTTTTTTGCTAAGGATGAGCTGTTCTTGATATTCAGATACTTTTTCCTGTAGCTTTTTGTTACTAATAGCTTCTTGTTGATTAAGAATATTTTCGATAGATCCGAATTCTTTCACCAGCTTTGTTGCGGTTTTAATGCCTACACCAGGGATGCCGGGAATATTATCAGATTTATCTCCCATAAGTCCTTTCAAGTCAATCATTCGTTCTACTGGAATTTCAAAATCTGCCACAATTCTTGCCGGGTCGTACCTTTCAATGTTTGAAATCCCCTTTTTAGTTATCATTAAGGTGATTTTATCTGACGCTAATTGTAAAACATCTTTATCACCAGATACAATGTAGGTATGACATCCATCATTCTCTGCTATTTTAGCCACCGTTCCAATTAAATCATCTGCTTCAAAACCCTCTAACTCCATTCGATAAATCCCCAGAGCATCTAAGATTTCTTTTAGCGGCTCAATTTGCTCCGCCAGTTCTTCAGGCATTTTTTTTCTTCCAGCTTTATAGTCAGTATATTTTTTATGCCGAAAAGTTGGTGCTTTAAGATCAAAAGCTACGGTAATATAGTCCGGCACTATTTCTTCCTGAACCTTAAAAAGCATTGTTAAAAAACCGTAAATCCCATTTGTATGCATTCCTTCACGATTTGTTAAAGGCGGAAGTGCATAAAAAGCCCTGTTTACTAAACTGTTCCCGTCTATAATAAGCATTTTTTTATTTGTCATGACAGACACTCCTTTTTCATTCTGTCGATCCTTAGCTATTGTACCACGTTTAAGGCCACCCAGTAAATGACTGGTTTGAAATGTTATTGACTTTCTCAAAATAATATGGTACGATATACTGCGTAGTTGAGCCGCGGTGGCGGAACTGGCAGACGCAGCAGACTCAAAATCTGCCGATGGAAACATCGTGGGGGTTCGATTCCCTTCCGCGGCACCACATTTGCCTGAAATATCCTTCGAATAATTCGAAGGATATTTTTTTAATCAGGCTTTTAAGGAGCGTTCGTATCATGAATGATGAAATGCGATTTCAAAAAGCAAAAAGAGTTTCCCTCGTTAGTATCTTAGGAAACCTCACATTAACGATCGCAAAGCTAGTTGCCGGTTTTTTGGCTGGTAGTACCGCTCTGGTTGCTGATGCTTTTCATTCTTCTTCCGACTTAATTGGAACCATTATTCTTCTAAAAGGGATGCAAATAGCTCACCAACCAGCAGATGAAAACCATCCTTTTGGTCATCATCGTGCTGAAACCATCACATCCGAAATACTCGCCTTCATTTTAATGATCACAGCTGCCGGTATTGGATACAAAGGTTTTCAGATTCTCACTTCAAACCACATTACTATCCCAGGAGCAGTCGCTGTCTACATTGCGATCTTTTCTATCCTATCAAAAGAATTAATGTATCGATATTCCGCAAAAGTCGGAAAAGAAATTAATAGCGATGCTATTATAGCCGATGCCTGGCATCACCGATCAGATGCATTTTCTTCTATTGCTGCATTAATTGGTATTCTTGGAGCAAGAATGGGAATGCCTTTTATGGATCCTATTGCTGCTTTTTTCGTTGCTATATTAATTTTCCGTGCCGGTGTTCAAATCTACAAAAAAGCAGTCTCCTCACTAATGGATACGGCTCCTTCTAACGAAACCCTAAATGCTTTAAGTGAAATCATTATCAACGTCGAAGGCGTAAAGCAAGTAGACGATCTTCGCGTTAGATATTATGGATCAAAGATGATCATCGATCTAAAGATCAGTGTGCTACCAGAACTAACCGTTGAGGATGGCCATAATGTTGCAGGTAGAGCCAAAGCAAGGATTATGGAAAAAGATGCACGTATTCAGGATGTCTTAATCCATGTTAACCCTTATTACACTCGTTAGTCGAATAACTTTATACGCTCTTGATTCTATTTCTAAATGCATAAATGGCTGCTTGGGTGCGATCATTAACCTGTATTTTCTTAAATATATTTGAAACGTGATTTTTTACCGTTTTTTCACTAATAAATAAGGTGTTGGCTATTTCTCTATTATTTAGTCCATCTGCAATTAGCGTAAGGATTTCATATTCTCTTTTTGTCAAGCTGATCTTCTTATGATCTATCATTTCCTTCGGCTGCTCAAAATGTTTCAGTTTATGTAACTGTTGCTGATCACCTTCGGCCATAGTTGGATATACATAAGAAACGCCTTCATTAACTTCCCTGATACCATCAATTAAGATACGGCTTTCCGCATCCTTTACAATATAGCCATTGGCTCCTAAATTAAATGTTTCGAATAAATATTCGATCTCTTCATGAAAGGTAAGAATAATTACTTTTATACTCTTATCTAAATCTTTTATCTTTCTAAGGGCCTTGATCCCATTCATCTTAGGCATGTTAATGTCTAGAAGCACAACATCCGGTTTCGTTTCCTTCACTTTTTGCACGCATTCTTCTCCATCACCAGCTTCTCCCACTACTTCTATATCATCTTCCAGTGAAATAATCTGGATAAGTCCTTGCCTAACGAGAGAGTGGTCATCCGCAATCAAAACCTTAATTTTGGCCATCAATATTATCCTCCTTGTCTTCTGTCGTTGGTATTTTTACCAATAATACGGTTCCTGTTCCTTGTTCCGATTGAATTTTCACATTGCCATTTAATAGTTCTGCTCTTTCTTTCATATTGATAATACCAAAACCGCTTTCACTGCTTCCTCGAATGCTTTCTGGCTTAAATCCTATCCCATTATCTTTTATCACCATTGATATATATTTTGTTTCTTGATCCAAGAGTATTTCTACATGGTTAGCTTTTGAATGCTTATAAATATTATTCATGGCTTCTTGTGCAATGCGAAACAATGCAAGCTGAAGGACTGAATCATCTGTCTCGAAATGGGGCGATGCCTGAAAAGAGATATCTATCTTTGTTTCTTTTTTAAAGTCTTCCAAATATCTTCTAAGCGTAGGCACGATTCCCAGATCATCGATCGCCATTGGCCTTAAATTATAAATGATCTTTCTGATTTCTTTTGTACTGCCTCTTACCAGATCCTTCAAAATCTGTGCTTCCGCTTTAGCTTTTTCAACATCTTTATTCATGAGTTTTTCGCAATAATCAATTTTCAGCAAAATATTTGAGAAAGATTGAGCAGGTCCATCATGAATCTCTCTGGATACCCGTTTCCTTTCTTCTTCCTGAACTTGAATGATTTTTCTTCCCATAAGGTGACGTTGTTCAATATCCGTAATGGTATTATTAAAATCTTCTAAATTCCCATCCATAAATTCCATTGCAATACTAAATTTAGTCGCTAACTTTTCTGCTTTTTCAAGATTTTTTCGTGCATTTCTAAGGTGAGCTTCAATCTCTTTTCTTTCATTGGTCAGTTTTTCTTCTTCTTTTCTTTTTAATATCAGCTTCACCTGAAGGTTGTTTGCATATTCATATGCTTCCCTTATCTTCAGCTCACTATGTTTAGAAAAATCACGACTGACATCTACCAGCCAACGCCTGCTCTTTTTTTCAAGCTTTTCTAAATCGGTTTGATCCTGAATTACCTTTTGAATGTTTTGATTTATTTCTGCTAGTTTTTCATCAAATCTAAAACATTCTTTACTAAGATTATCGGTTATTTCAAAGATTTCTTCCTTACTTTCTTCGATTGCCGTAAAAATTCGATTGAGAACTTGATTCATTTTCACAGCGTTATGAATATAGTTATTACTCATTTGCTCTACTCCTTGTAAGAAAGTATCTTTTAGTCCACATATTCTATATCGATATTATCCAGCTTTTTCTTAAATGATTTCCTAAAGGTTTCTAAATATTCTTTTCTAAGGGATTCTTGTTCTTTTTTTTCGCTTTCATTAAGGTTTCTTTCTTTTGAAATTTTGGCCAATTCATTTATTCGATTCATTTTTTTCTTTTCCAGCATCTGATTCTCTCCTCTTTTTAAGCCCAGTACTCATTTTTCAGTACTTTCCTATTTTTGAATTAAGTAGTTGTTCATTGGGATCCAAATCTTTTACACTTCATTTCTTTTATCTCCACTTCGGACCTTTTTATATCCTACCATAAAAAATTTTATTTTTCACCTTATAGTATGAAAGGCCTAAATATAGGTCTTTAGATCTATTCTTCCCCTTATCTGTTTCTGTTATTAATGATCTCGCTTGCCCCCATAAGAATGCTACTTTTAAGAAATGAATTCTTGCATAATTAAATTTTTTATATATAATAGTGACGTAGGGAGGGATTCTATGAATAAAAAGCCTGCTCATTTTGTTAAGGCTCCCCAAAAAAAGTATACTTTTATGTTAATTCCAAATCATTCAGGAAAAGTTTATCGTTTTTCTATTCTTGAATCGATCTTAAAGACTAGTTTGATTGTTCTCTTCTTGCTAATCACCTCTTTGTCTATTGGTGTTTGGCATTACCACGGCGAGCATAGTGTCACTCAACATCGGTTAACTCAGGAGCGCATTCTTACAGCTCAGCTTAGCCAGGAAAACAAAGATTATCTTGATGAAATTGCTTTTCTGAAGACTCAATATCAAGAAATTGATCAAAAGTTGGCATCTCTTCAGCAACTTGAACACCAAGTATTAGACATGGTTGGCTTGGAGGCCGACAATCATAGCCAGAAAAAAAGCGACCCTTATGCTAATGGGATTGCTGACGATGATCACCCTTTAGTGGCTATGGTATCAAGATCAGCAAGCATGCGTTCTGCCGGGCCTGGTTCGGATGATTATGAAGTAGACGTAGAGCACCTTAATGAGTTGATTTCCACTCAACGTAATAAAATGGAACAATTAGTTGGCGATGTGGAAGCCAAGCTTGAATACTTAGACGCACAGCCAAATGCATGGCCTGCTCAAGGAAGAATCAGTTCCCCCTTTGGTGAAAGAATTTCTCCAACCAATCGTCGGACTACAGAATTTCATCATGGTATTGATATCGCCAACACTTCAGGAACTTCTGTCGTAGCTGCCGGTAGCGGTATTGTTACATACTCCGGATATAACGGAGGGTATGGTCGAATGATTATCATCTCCCATGGTTATGGATATACTTCTGTATATGCTCACAACAGCAGAAACCTTGTCGAGGTAGGCGATCATGTAAAACAGGGAGAAACCATTGCGCGAATGGGTCAAACAGGCCGTGCGACAGGTCCCCATCTTCATTTTGAAGTACGGGTAAATGGCGAACCTAAAGATCCCATGAATTATCTTCAGTAATTTTCCAGTAAGGAGGACTTTGATGTTTAATAAAAAACAGGATACAGCATCTCCACAATTTGATAACTTTGATACCTTAATCGGAAAGAAAGCAGAGTTTGAAGGAACCATTAAAGCGCAAGAACCTATTAGAGTTGATGGTTGCCTCACTGGCGAAATCGTTAGTGAATCTGATGTTGTCATTGGTGAGGGTTCAAAGGTAAAAGGTAATATTCAATGCAAAAACATTCTGCTTGCCGGATCAGTGGATGGGAATGTTCACGCCAGTGGACAACTTCATATTACTGGCACAGGTTCCCTATACGGCGATGCATCCATCTATTCATTTATCGTTGATGAGAACGGAATCTTTGATGGTGGATGCCAGATGAAAAAAAGTGATCAAAACAAATCAGACCTTACAGAACCATCCAGCGACAACGAACAAGTCCCTTCTTCCAACAACAAAAGAAATAATACTCGTAAAAGTCGTTCTTAATTAAAAGCAGCCCTTTGGCTGCTTTTAATTAATGTTTGCTTCCATAAACTGAACCGCCTTCTCTCTTGAAGGTCTTTCTATGACCAAATGATCTAAAAAATCAACAGACACAACAATACCATCGCCTTTCATTAACTGAAACAAAAAGGTTCGATGCTCAAAATACCTTTGAAATTCTTGTTGGTTCCCAATAGCCTTCACTTCATATGGTGGTGCTATAGGGTTGCCGTTAACTTGTATATGGTTGCCAGCTAATGTCATTTCACTTCTTGCGGTAATCCGGTTACCATTAACTGAAATAACCTCAGCACCATTAGCCCGCAATTCATTCACTAATGTCACCATATACCTTCTTCTTTCCATCAGTTCAGCAATGTTTTCTTCAAACATTCCCTCAATCCTTATTTGAATACCCGACCCTTCTACTTCCTGGTGACCAGAAAGCATTTGATATTCTGCTATTTCTCCCATCAGCTTCTGAATGGCTAAGTTTCCGTCAGCTCTCTCCATTTCAAGGGTTTGAATTTCTTCACGCAATCCTCTAATTCGTTGACGCATGTCTTCATTGACTTTTTTCAAATCTTCTATTTCCTGAATATTCCCAGTATTATCCGCTGTCATAAGGGGATCTTGTTCTTCAAGGTGTTTATTGGAGTCCATATTTGCACCTAAAAGAATTCCAGAGATAACAAAAAAAAGTAACATAAGCATATATGGTTGCTTTTTCTTCATATCTCTACACCTCTTTTGATAAATTAGATTCTGGTATTTTTTCAGCTGTTAATAAGTCCTATTTTACTACGTACTTCAAGCATGGTAGCTGCAGCGGTGACTCTGGCACGATTAGCTCCTGACCGATATATGGTTTCAAGGTATTCAGGACTCTCCATATATTGACGATATTTGGTCCGAAAAGGTTTCACGTTTTCAATAATAATTTCAGCTACTTCCATTTTCAACGCTCCATATCCTTTTCCAGAAAAATATTCTACTACTTTATCACGACTTTCTCTCGTCAAGGCACTATAGATAGACAAAAGGTTTTGTACGCCCGGCTGTTCCGGTCTATCGATGATTTCATTATAACTATCCGTAACCGCTTTTTTGAGTTTTTTTACAATAACGTCATCTTCGTCAAGCATGTAGATAACCGCATTTTGATTTTCATCAGACTTTGACATTTTTTTACCAGGATCTTGAAGGCTCATAATTCTGGCACCTTGCTTTCCTACGTAAATTTCCGGCACAGCAAAAGTATGCCCAAAGATGTTGTTAAAACGTATTGCAATATCTCTTGATAGTTCTAGATGCTGGCGCTGATCTTCTCCTACCGGAACTAAGTTTGTCTGATATAGCAATATATCCGCTGCCATAAGCACCGGGTAAGTGAACAGGCCGGCGTTAATGTTTTCCTGATGCCTTTCTGATTTGTCCTTAAACTGAGTCATTCGATTTAATTCTCCCATATAGGTATAACAATTCAATATCCAGGCAAGTTCTGTATGTTCACGAACATGTGACTGAAAAAAAATAACATTCCTTTCTGTATCCAGTCCAGAGGCTAAGTATTGGGCCAAAAATGACAGACAGGTATTTCTAAACTCTTCTGGATCTTGCTTTACTGTCAAAGAATGTAAATCAACAATAGAGTAATAACATTGATAGTCTTTTTCTAATTGCTTCCAGTTTTGCAACGCACCTATGTAATTCCCTAATGTCATGCTGCCTGTTGGTTGAGCACCGCTAAAAATTGTTTTTTGTTGCTGGTTTTGCATATATGTTTTCCCCTTTCAGTATCTATAGTTCTTCCAGTTGTTCAATTCTCTCTTCCAATTCTTTTATCTTTTCAAGAATCCTTGCTTCTCTTTCTTTTTGATTGTCTTTTTGATTTACATGACGCAATACCATAATGGTAATGATTACCGGTATCCCAAAAAGAATCAAAACCAATAAGAGGTTTACTATCTGATAAAAAAACATGTTCACTCGAATCAACTCCCAAAACCTTCTATATAAACGATATCAAAGTAATTATAACACAGTCGACAAAGGCTGCAAAACGATAAAAAGCCTTCCGATGATATTTTCATCCGAAGGCCTTTTGTTTTGTTAACCTAGTAGCTCATCCAGTTTTTCTGTATCTACCCCAACTACCATTTCTTCGTCAACTTTAATAACCGGAACAGCCATAATTCCTTTTTCCATTAATTCTTTTCTAGCGGCTACATCCGATTGAACATTTTTTTCTTCGAAATCTACACCCTTTGAAGAAAGATATTCTTTAGCGGTTGTGCAGTGTGGGCACGTTGTTGAAGTATACACAATTACTTTTTTAGACATTTAACAGCCTCCTTATCATAATATGAATTATCATCTTATTAATACCCATTATCAAGGATCATTAACAACTCACATTATACATCAGATAAACTTATCTATCAATTTAGGATTTAAGCTTATATCTGTTTTTTTCTGGTGCCATCGCAGTCTTCATCTGACAAAATATAATCAAATTGATTATTGTTGATCAGTTCTGTGTCAATAAACTGTTGTAATTCTTGTAGGCGTTCATTATTTAATCCATAAAACATCCATCTTCCACGTTTCTCAACCAGAACTAATCCTGTTTGCTGCAATATTTTCATATGATGAGAAATTGTGGGTTGTTTAAGCTGAAAATTTTCCTGTATATCACAGGCACATTTTTTTCCGTCTGATAACATCCTTAAAATTTTAAGCCTTGTATCATCGCCAAGCGCTTTAAAACAGTCTGCCTTTATCTCCATAAAATCCACCTCTTTCCAGTACTTATGATGCTTTTACTATTCCTACTAACCATACCTTCTTCCATAGCAGGTGTCAATGTAGATATTATTTTTTCTTCCTATATACGTATACCCGTATCGACTTTTTAGTAACATGAAGATCTTATTAAGAAAAGGCAGATCCTTGGCCTTATATCGGCTATGATGTTTTTAGTTTATCTCAACCCTCTCTGCTGTAACCATATAAATCACTCTTTCGCTGATATTTGTTGCATGATCTGCTATCCTTTCCAGGAATCTGGCAATTAGTAATAAGTGAAATGCCTGCTTGATTATTTTTTGATCTTCGATCATCATTTCCATTAATTCCATGTATACTCGTTCATATATTTCATCTACATCATCATCATCGTAAGAAACTTCTTTCGCCAGCGTCAGGTCTTCTTTCAGAAAAGAATCCAGGCATTTCGCAACCATATTCTCTGCTAAATGAGCCATTTGTGGAATATCCACCAACGGTTTAATAAATGGCTCCTTTCCAATTAATTTTGTCTGTTTTGCAATATTAACGGCGTGATCTCCCATCCGCTCCAAATCAGTGATGGCCTTTAAGATGGTGCCAATAATTCTTAGATCTTTTGCCATAGGCTGCTGAAGTGCGATCAGTTCCATACATTCCATTTCTATTTCCAGTTCCATCCTGTCAATGCAGTCATCCATTTCGTAAATTTTCGCAGCTCTTTCCATATCTTGCTCCATTAATGCTTGCAATGATTCTTCTACAATTTCCTGAACCATCGATCCCATTTTAAGAAGCTTTACCTTTAATCCCTTTAATCGTTCTATATAACTTGTTCTCATCGACTAACCTCCTACCCGAACCTTCCAGTAACGTAATCCTCTGTACGTTTATCAGACGGTGATGTAAAAATCAGCTGTGTATCTCCTGATTCTATTACTTCGCCCATAAGAAAAAATACAGTTTTATCAGAGATACGTGCCGCCTGTTGCATAGAATGTGTCACAATAACAATGGTATAGTCCTTTTTTAGTTGTTCAATAAGTTCTTCAATTCGAGAGGTAGCAATCGGATCTAAGGCAGAAGTCGGTTCGTCCATCAGAAGAATTTCCGGCTCCATAGCCAAAGCTCTCGCAATGCATAACCGTTGTTGCTGACCACCGGATAGTCCAAGTGCTGATTGTTGAAGCCTATCCTTCACTTCATCCCACAAAGCCGCTTCTCTTAGGCTTTTCTCTGCTATTTCATCTAATTTTGATTTTGACTTCACACCGCATCTTTTAGGCCCATAAACAACATTTTCATAAATTGATTTTCTGAAAGGATTTGGACTTTGAAATACCATTCCTACTCTCCTTCTCAAAGACACCACATCTACATCCGGAGCATAAATATTCTGGTCCTCCAGATACAACTCTCCATTGATTGTTACTCCGTCAATCAAATCATTCATACGGTTTAAGGACCGAATAAACGTTGATTTTCCACAACCAGAAGGACCAATAAGCGCCGTTACTTTATTTTCTTCAATTTCCATCTCTATTTCTTTTAACGCATGAAAATCCCCATAAAACAAATTCAAATCTTTAACAGATAATTTAGGCATTATTAAAACTCCTTTCAATAGCTTTCTTTATGCACGGTTTGCCATTTTGAAACGAATACGAATCACAGTCGCAATTGCAAAGAAAACTGAAACGATTCCAAGCAAAACCAGTGCTGTCCCATATTTAACGCTTTCTGGCATTCCCGGTACTTGCGTAGATATAATATACAAATGATAAGGCAACGCCATTACTTGATCAAAAACAGAGTTTGGTAGCCTAGGTAAAAAGAAGGCTGCAACGGTTAATAAAATAGGTGCCGTTTCGCCGGCAGCTCTTCCGATCCCAAGGATTGCACCAGTAATAATCCCTGGAGCTGCATGAGGAAGTACTACATGTCGAATTGTCTGCCACTTTGTTGCTCCCAGGGCAAGAGATGCATCTCTATATTTTTGATGAACACTTTTTAAGGCTTCTTCCGACGTAGTAATGATAATTGGCAAAATCAAACATGCTAATGTTAACGAACCCGCAACGATTGAACTTCCAAAGCCCATAAATAGTACAAACAAACCAAGACCAAACAGTCCATACACAACCGATGGAACTCCAGCAAGATTAAGAACCGCTAAACGAATCAATCTTGTCAATAAACCTTGTTTTGCATATTCTGTCAGATAGATAGCTGAGCCAATCCCTAGAGGTAAAGCAAACAGAATCGTGCCTAATACTAAGTAGATGGTACCTAGTATCGCTGGAAATATCCCTCCTTCGGTCATACCTTGTCGTGGCATTGCTGTGAGAAACTCCCAGTTTACAGTTCCGATTCCTTTCACAAATATAAAACCAATCGTTAAAACCGTTGGTATGATAACAGAAGCTGTCAATATGGTTAAAATGCCAAATGCCACTTTTTCTTTCATTTGCTTACTCACCACATTATTCGCCTCCTTTGCGAGCTTTTTGTAATACATAATCAGCAATTAAGTTAATCACACTTGTCATCATCAACAACACAATTCCTACAGCAAACAATGAATGGTAGTGAGCACTCTGACGTACCGTATCACCCATTTCAGATGCAATGGTAGCTGTCATGGTTCTACCTGATTGAAGTAAAGAAGTTGGGATTCTAGCTGCATTTCCAGTTACCATCAGTACGGTCATCGTTTCACCGATAGCTCGCCCTATCCCAAGCATAACACCAGCTATAATTCCAGAGGATGCGGCTGGTACCAGTACATGAAAAATAGTTTCAAAGCGAGTGGCGCCTAAAGCCAGTGATGCTTCTCGATATTCTTTTGGTAATGCGGTTATTGCATCATCTGACACACTAATAATGGTTGGTAATGACATAAAAGCCACCAGGATCGAACCAGTAAGCAACGTAAACCCTGATGAAAGATTAAATGACAGCCGAACCCAGTTCGACAGCACAACAATGCCTAGAAAACCTAATACTACTGAAGGAATTGCTGATAAAAACTCTATAATAACCTTTAGTGACGTCCGGATTTTCGGTGGTGCCACTTCCGAAATGAAAATGGCACTACCGATTCCTATGGGGACGGATATAAGGATAGCTCCTGCTGTAATCCATAGTGTACCAAGTACTAAGGGAATAACGCCAAATCTTTGAGGCGTGCTTCTCGGAGACCATGATGTTCCTGTAAGAAATTCTCCAATGGTCATTGTTTGAAATAAAGATATTCCTGATCGAATTAAAAAAATAAATATTAAGGCTAAAATCAATACGGAAACAATCCCAAGAATAAAAATGACTTTCTCTATCATATACTCACTGAGTCTTTTTTTGTAATTTGATTTCAGACTTTTTTCATGAGTTAGTGTTCTGGTTTCAAGTTCCTTTTCCTCTGAATATACGTTCTTATCATTAAGTAAGTGCTCAGTCGATGCTTGTTCTTGCCAGTTAAAAACTTTTTTTCTTTTTTTTAGACTGAACATTTGTTGTTTCATTTGTCGCACCTCCCAGGACTTATGTCCAACTTCATCAATATAATCATCCGTGAAACCCCCATAGTTTCCTTCCGATACATTGCTCGTTTTCTAGTTACTTACCACACAGGATGACATGGTGGATGGATCGCCTTATTAGCGATCCATCTATTACAATTCACTGTGATGAGATTATCATTTTAAGGGTACACTTACTCCACAAACTTTTGTCTTCCCTTTTAGTTCAAAGGTATAAAACCTATGTTGGCTACTACTTCCTGTCCTTCGTCACTTAAAATAAAGTCAACGTACTCTTTCATGGCTCCCGTTGGTTCACCTGCTGTATATAAGTGCAAAGGTCTTGCAACAGGATACCCAGCTTCACCAGGGATATATTCAGTTCCATCTTTCATGACATTTACGGTTTTTGTATCTTCTGAAAGGTAACCCATGCCAACATATCCAATTCCACCACTATCCTGAATGACTCCTTCCACAATAGCCTGGGTTGAGGGCATCAAATTTGCATCTTCAGAAAAATCTTCGCCCATCAACACAAAATCTCTAAAAAAGACATAGGTTCCTGAACTTGTATCCCTTGAATACAATCCAATTTCAACATCATCGCCACCAAGCTGACTCCAGTTAGTTATTTCTCCTGTGTAAATTCCTTTAATCTCTTCCATTGTTAGTGTATCAACCGAGTTGTCATTGTTCACTACTAAGGCAATACCGTCTCTGGCACCAACAATTTCAAATATTTCTATTCCATTGTCTAGTCCTTGTTGTATTTCGTCTTCTGAAATGGCTCTTGATACTTGGGCCATTTGTACTGTTCCATTAATTAAAGCGGCTACACCTGTACCAGAACCTCCACCAGTAACTGAAACCATTGCTTCAGGGTGCTTATTCATAAAAGCTTCTGCCCAACCCTGGCCCAGGTTTACCATTGTGTCCGAACCTCTTACTTCAATCATTTCACCGTAATTTACAGTGTTTTCCTGATCTTCTGCTGTTTCAGCCGCATTGCCGTTTGTGTTCGTTTCGTTTACCGGTTCTTCCTGACCTCCACAACCAGTCAATACCGTAGTAACCATCATAATGCATAGAAGCATCATCATCCATTTTTTCATTCCTTAAATTCTCCTCTCAAAATTGTTTTTTCATCTTAGGTACATTATGATTATACGACTTGATCTTATGAAGATGGTTAAGCGAAAGTAAACGGATTGTTAAGATCATGTAAAGAAAAAGCATAAAAAAAGAACCGCTCTTAAAACGGTTCTTTTACTGATGCCGTGGTAAGGATATGACAAATTCTGTTCCTTTTCCCGGACCTGCACTATGCACTTTTATTTTACCAGCCATGGATATCACAATATGTTTTACAATGGCTAAACCAAGCCCTGTTCCACCCATTTTTTTTGATCTTGCTTTATCAACCCGATAAAACCTTTCAAACAGTCTAGGAATATCTTTTTCCGGTATTCCAATTCCCGTATCTTTTACTCTCAGTACCAATTGCCCATACCTTTCATAAATAATAAAACTGACTTTCCCTCCATTAGGTGTATATTTAATGGCATTATCAATCAGATTAATCACCATTTGTTTCATTCTATCTTCATTTCCCTTAATATATGACAATTTTCCAGGAATTTCAAAATAAAATTCTATCCCCTTTACAGAAGCCATCGGTCTCATCATACTTTCAACCTCTTTTAAAGCTTTTGAAGGGTTAAACATGCTTTTACTCTCTTTATTTTTAATGTTCTCAATTTCTGAAAGTGTTAAAATGTCATTAATGAGTCTTGTTAACCGCTCTGTTTCTATCTCAATAATTTCCAGAAAACGTCTTTGGGTTTCTTCATCTTCTATTTCGCCAGATTTCAATGTTTCAACAAAGCCACTAATAGAGGTCAATGGTGTTTTAAGTTCATGTGTCACATTCGTTACAAATTCTGAACGAATTTTTTCCAATTTTCTTATCTCCGTAATATCGTCAATCAGAATCACTAGTCCCATTACTTTGATTGGGTCTTCTTCCCGATATATTAGGTTCGTGTATATACGAAATGTTTTTTCTTCAGGTACTTTAAGATTAATTTCAAACTGATTTTCTGTTCCTTCTTTTAAGGACCTCTTGATAAGTTCATCCAGTTCATTATTGCGAATCACTTCTAAAAGATGATGTCCCTTACTATCATTTAATGAAACATTAAAAAGTTTTTCAGCAGCCACATTCATCAGCGTAACATTTTCTTTTGGATCAACAGCAATAATCGGATTATTAATACTGGCCAGCAATGCTTGAAACCTGGAGTTACTCTCGGAAAGCTTGGTAATTAGCCGGTTTAACTTGTCTGCCATATGGTTAAAATGTTCCGCTAATTCCGTTAACTCATCATTATTAGTAAGATAAATGCGTCTTTCATAATCTCCTTGTGAAATTTGTTTTGTCATATTTACTAAAGCTCTAATGCTATCGATCATCTTATCGATCAATTTAGAGCCTAGGAGAATGGCGATTAACAATCCAAATAGAGTAGAAACAGCAATATATCTCACAATGTTTCTGGTCAATATTTCAATTTCAGACAAGTCCATGGATAATCGAACAGCATAAGCTATGCTGTTATTCACTTTAACCGGAAATGCAACGTATAGCATTTCTTGATCTGTCGTATGGCTATACCTTACAACTCTTTCTTTTTCCTTACCTACTAATGCGGCTTGAACTTCCGGTCTGTCAAGATGGTTATCCATTTCATGCGCTTCAGACCTTGTATCGATTAAAACCTTACCTGAACTGTCAATGATGGTTATTCTTGCTTCTCCTACTTCCGCCATCTCCTTCATACCTTGTTGAAAGGACTTTGACGTTAGATCTACCTTATCTGATCGAATCATCGTTGCAATAAGCTGTGCATTCGTTAGTAATCTCTTTTCCAATTCATTTGTGTAGCTTCTGTTCACCAGGTTAACAGACAAAAACCCAATAAGTGTTGAGCTAATCAATAAAATAATTAAAAATGACCAAAATATTTTACGTTTCAAATCCTTCACCTCTTTGGGCAACATAAGGAATTTCCAAAGAACATTTACCCTATTTTATATCCAACACCGCGTACGGTTTCGATGTATTCTTCCAGCCCATCATCGCCTATTTTTTTTCGGATATTTCGTATATGAACATCAACGGTACGAGTTTCTCCAAAATAGTCATATCCCCAAACTTCATCCAACAAATAATTTCTTGATAAAACTTTCCCTTTATTACTCATCAGTATTTTGAGCAGATCGTACTCTTTCAGGGTCAGTTCTATCAATTCATCTTTCACTTTAACTTCGTGCCTGATCAAATCCACTTCGAGATTTTTGATAGTCAGCTTTTTACTATCGGTTTGATTCGTATTCTCTACTCTTCTTAAAATTGTTTTAATTCTTGCGGCCAACTCTTTTACACTGAATGGTTTTGTCATATAATCATCAGCACCAAGTTCCAGTCCAAGTATTCGATCTATTTCTTCCGATTTTGCCGTAAGCATAATAATAGGAAGATTCGAGTATTCCTCAGACCTTCTAATTGTTTTACATATTTCTACACCGTCAATATCTGGCAGCATTAAATCTAATACAACCAGATCAACGGACCTACTATCCAGCACAGATAAAGCTTCTGACCCATTCCCAGCCACTAGAACATCATATCCTGATCTTTCAAGATTAAAACGGATCAACTCCAAAATATTCTCTTCATCATCTACGACAAGAATGACTTTGCTACTCTGTACCATTTTTATCTCCTCTCCTGATCCTTATTTTAAGAATTGAGCAATTTTTTGAATCGTTCGATTTACCTCTTCACGATCGGATGGGTTTTTTACAATACATTCAGCTGCATGATCTTTTATTAATATCCACCCAACTTTTTCGACAGAGGACTTAATGGCGGTTATTTGTTGCATGACTGCGTCACATTCTTTGTTCTCTTCGATCATTTTTTCCACACCTTGTATATGACCTCTGATTGTTTTTAATCGTTTAATAAGATCTTTTCTTGCTGTATCTTCCAAGATAATCCCTCCAATATTTAGGATTGCTAATTCTCATGATAATTGATAGACTTATTATAACATAATTTTTTTGCTCTTTATCCATTTTTGTTTAATTACCACTCTCTAGGGTATCATGGATTTGAGCCCTAAAAGTGGCTAATAAAATATATAATCATTGAAAGGAGACAATAATATGGAAAAATATGTATGTATGCCATGTGGATATGTTTATGATCCGGAGGCTGGAGATCCTGATTCTGGCGTAGATGCTGGTACTGCATTTGCAGATGTACCTGAAGATTGGGTATGTCCTGTGTGTGGTGTTGGTAAAGATATGTTTGAACCGGAAAACTAAAACCTTGATTCAAAAGAACCACTGATGGAAGATTGCATTTCTTCAACCAGTGGTTCTTTTTATTAGCAAATGTTCTTTACTTTTTTTCTTCTAGCTCTTTATACTTCTAATTTTTTATTCCTCTAAATGTGTTTTTAACAAATCCCACACTTCCTCCATACCCGTTTTTTTCAAGGAAGAAAACGGAATAATGGCTGCGTTTTCCGGCATTGCTAACTTTGTTTTTATTCTTCTAAGCTGTTGCATTTGACGGGATCTGGATAATTTATCGGCTTTTGTCGCTACTACTAAATGACCATACCCCTGGTTTCGTATCCATTCATACATGATGCGATCATCTTCCGAGGGATCATGCCGTATATCTACCAGCAACACGACTTCCCGCAAGTTTTCCCTTTCAGCTAAATAGTTTTCTATCATCTTTCCCCAAGAATGGCGTTCTTTTTTTGATACTTTTGCATATCCATACCCTGGCAAATCAACAAGAAAAAAATGCTGGTTAATGCGATAAAAGTTAATGGTTCTTGTTTTACCAGGCGTCCCACTGGTTTTTGCTAGTTTTTTTCGTCCTAATAATGTGTTAATCAGAGAAGATTTCCCTACATTTGATCTTCCCGCCAGAGCAATTTCCGGCACTACATCTTCCGGAAATTGCTCTGGTTTTACAAAACTTCCAATAAACGATGCTTCCTTAATTATCATTTTTTAACTCCCTTACCATTGCGTGTTCCAAAACTTGATCCATATGCTCAACAAAAACAAATTCAATTTTCTTTTTAACGTTATCAGGAATTTCGTCCATATCTTTCTTATTATCAACAGGTAGCAACACTTTAGTAATTCCTGCACGTTTTGCTGCCAGTACTTTTTCTTTTACCCCTCCAATACTTAGGACCCTTCCTCGCAACGTAATTTCTCCTGTCATAGCAACATCCTTCCGAACAGGAACGCCCGTCAGGGAAGAAATAACCGCCGTTGCCATCGTAATACCAGCCGAGGGTCCATCTTTAGGTGTTCCACCTTCCGGAATATGGATATGAATATCTTTATTCGAGTGGAAATCCGGATCAATTTCCAACTGATCAATGCGTGAACGGATATAAGATATCCCAGCTCTAGCTGATTCTTTCATGACATCACCCAGCTGCCCAGTTAAAACTAGTTTTCCGGTTCCCTTCATAGGTGTTACCTCGATAGATATCGTGTCTCCGCCAACTCTTGTCCATGCCAGACCTCTTGCAATTCCAACTTCGTCTTTTTGAGATGCCATTTCATAATGGAACTGTGGTGTTCCCAGGTATTTGTTTAAGTTACTCGGATTGATACGAACATACTGTATTTTCTCCTCCACCACTCTTTTAACTACTTTTCTACAAATATTGGCAATTTGTCGTTCCAGATTACGAACCCCTGATTCTCTTGTATAGTTATTGACAATATCCCTAAGCGCTTTTTCGGATATTTTTAAGTTGTCTTCTTTCAAACCGTGATCTTTTATTTGTTTTGGAAGTAAATATTTTTCTGCAATACTCAGCTTTTCATCTTCTGTGTAGCCTGGTATTCTAATTACTTCCATCCGGTCAAGCAACGCTCTTGGAATCGTGTCTAATGTATTTGCCGTTGTGATGAACATCACCTTTGACAAATTAAAAGGCACCTCCATAAAATGATCGGTAAAATCATGATTCTGCTCCGGATCAAGCACTTCCAATAAAGCCGATGCAGGATCTCCCCGAAAGTCACTTGCCAGCTTATCAATTTCATCTAGTAAAAATACTGGATTCTTAGTATTTACTTGACGCATAGAGCTTATAATTCTTCCGGGAATTGCTCCAATATAGGTTCTACGGTGACCACGAATTTCAGCTTCATCTCGCACACCTCCCAAAGACATTCGAACAAATTTCCGATTCAATGCCCTTGCAATTGATTTTCCAATAGATGTCTTCCCTACTCCCGGAGGTCCAACCAGACATAAAATCGGACCTTTCATCGATTTAGAAAGTTGTCGTATCGCTAAATACTCTAAAATTCTTTCCTTTACTTTCTCTAGTCCGTGGTGATCTTCTTCCAAAATGGCTGAAGATTTTTTTAAGTCCATTCGGTCTTTGGTTTCTTTTTTCCAGGGAAGATTCAGCACCCAATCAATATAATTCCGTATTACTCCAGTCTCTGCAGAAGATGCTGGCAACTTGAGCAAACGATCAATCTCCCGTTCTATCTTTTGGTGCAGCTCTTTTGACAGTTGAATTTTTTTCAATTGTTTCTTGTACTCTTCCACTTCTTCTAATACGCCTTCGTCTTCGCCTAATTCCTTTTGAATGGCACGCAATTGTTCTCGTAAATAGTATTCCTTTTGCACCTTATTAATTTGCTTTTTCACTCTGGTATTGATCTTTTTTTCGATTTCCAGTATTTCTATTTCTTCCAGCAAAAATCGATAAAGAACTTCTAATCGTTCTAAAGGATCAAAAGCCTCCAGTACTTCCTGCTTTTGATTTGGTTTTAACACTACATTCGCTGAGATGGTATCCGCAAGTCTACCAGGAATTTCTATCTCTGTAATGGTAATGAAAATCTCTGGTGATATTTTGTTACTGGCTTCGATGTATTTTTCGAAAGTATCTACAACACTGCGCATTAATGCCTCTGTCTCTGTATCCGGTTCACTCTCATCTTCATTTTCCTGTTCTTCCACTTCTACTACAAAATAAGGTATTTCCTGTACAAATTTTTTAACCCTTCCTCTTTTAATACCTTCAACCAATACACGAATATTGTCACCAGGAAGCTTTAACATTTGCTTGACCTTCGCGACGGTTCCCACTTCATACACATCATCAGCCGTTGGTGAACTTGTTTCGGCTTCTTTCTGAGCAGAAAGAAAAATCATCTGATCTTCCACCATTGCTTCCTCTAGTGCATTTATAGATCTTTCGCGACCAACATCAAAATGTAAAACCATATGTGGAAATACAGTCAATCCTCTCAATGGTATTAATGGAAGTGTTTTGTAATCTTTAATTATTTTTTCATCGTCCATATTATCATCTCCTTTAAATACATCTGTTCCTTTAAATATATTTCAACAAAGTCTGGTTTTAAAATTGTTGCCAAGCCTCATATAGATATCTACCCACTTTTCTGCTAAAATACTATTATGTAGTAAAACAAAGTTTATTATACCTTTTCCTGACTTTAGTTGCAAGAATATCCTGACTTGTTCCAAACTCTAATCTAACAACATCGTATACATAACATTCATTTCACAGGAGGTTGCGTCATGAATCCAAGCATTTGGAAACTTTTTAGCATTTTTTTTCGCGTGGGAGCTTTTACATTTGGTGGCGGTTATGCAATGGTTCCCATTATTCAAAAGGAACTGGTGGAGAAATCCAAAATTCTTACTAATGATGATTTTATTGATATTTTAGGTGTTTGCCAGAGCATGCCAGGAGCTATTGCTACCAACGTATCGGCCTATGCAGGGTATAAAATTGCACGGTACAAAGGTGCTCTTGCCTGTATCCTCGGAACCATTAGTCCTTCTATCATTGTTATTCTTGTTATTGCACGATTTTATCAACATATCATTAACATGGACTCGATACAATTATTTTTTCTAGGCGTCAGACCTGCCATTGTTGCTTTATTGTTTGTATCCCTGCTTAAATTGTTACCATCAGTACCCAAGACTAGTTTTTCGGCTTTTATCATCGTTTTCGCTATCATCGCTCTTCATTGGTTGGCAATACATCCCATTATTGTCATTCTTTCTTGTATGATCGCTGGGCTTATTAGCGAAAAAAGAAGGGAGTCATCATTGTTATGATTTATTTTCAGTTAATGTTTGTTTTTATGCGTATTGGCGTATTCACCTTCGGTGGTGGTTATGCCATGCTCCCGCTGATCCAACGAGAAGTCGTCAGAAACCAGGAATGGATCACCTCTTCAGTGCTGGTAGATATGATTGCCATCTCACAAATGTCTCCAGGGCCAATAGCCGTTAACCTTGCCACGTTTATTGGTTACACCCAGGCTGGACTATTAGGTGGATTATTAGCAACTTTTGGCGTTGTCTCTTTAACTTCTGTGCTGGTGCTTGTTGCTGCAAGAGTGTTAATTAAAAATCCAGACCACTTTTTAGTAAAAGGATTTTTCAAGGGAATACGACCGGCTGTTATTTCTTTTGTCATGGCGGCCATCCTTTCTTTATATAACGTGTCTGTTCCTGATATGAAATCGGGCGGTATTATGATCGGAGCTTTTCTCGTGTTTTGGAAGCTCAAAATACATCCTGTCCCTATCATTCTTTGTTCTGGAATGATTGCCATATTTATTTTTTGATTTGTTGACAAATTGAAAAAAGGCTTCTTCTTTATTAGTAAATTGCTTTACTAACCGGAAAGCCTTTTTTTCATTTTGCTCCTTATTCCCAACAAAAATGAATTAGTTCTTCTACTTCTTTCTCCGTACTAATTAATCTTACCTCTTCTAGTTGCAAACACTTGATCGCTTTCTCCAGTTGATCTACCCGAAAAATAACCAACGCCTTTCTTGGTTTTGAACCCATAAAAGCATACATATATTCAATATTCACCTGATTGTTTTCTAAAATTCCTAATACCGTATTCAGGCCACCTGGGGTATCATCCATTTCCACAGCTAAAACTTCCGTTATTTTAACAGCAAAATGGTTTTTTTTCAGAATATCTACGGCGTCTCCTGGTTTGTCGACAATAATCCTTAAAACACCAAAGTCAGCGGTATCTGCCAATGTTAATGCTCTCATATTTATCTTAGAATCTGCCAAAACCTGTGTTGCCGCCTTTAGTCTCCCCGGCGAGTTTTCTAAGAATACGGATAGTTGTTTTATCACCATACTATCGCCTCCTCTTCTCATTATGGTTACTTAGCATTATATCATATTTTTCTCTTTTATTGACCTCGTCGGTCAATTACCCTTTTTGCTTTTCCTTCACTTCTTGGAATGGTTTTTGGCTCTACCAGCTTTATTTTTACCGATATACCTAAAATGGATTCAATATTGCTTCTTATTTTATTGGATAGCTCCTCTAAGGATCTAACTTCATCAAATAAAATAGATTCTGAGATTTCTACTTGTACTTCCAGCATATCTAACTGTCCCTGTCGGTAGACAACCAACTGATAATGCGGTTCTACTTCACCCATTTGAAGTAGTGCATGTTCTATTTGAGAAGGAAATACATTGACCCCTCTAATAATCAACATATCGTCGCTACGACCTTCAATACGTCCAATTCTTCTAAAGCTTCGTCCACACGCACATGATCCTGGTAAGATACTTGTAATATCGCCCGTTCTATAACGAATAATCGGTAGCGCTTCTTTTGTTAAAGAAGTAAACACCAACTCCCCTTTTTCACCTTCAGGAAGCACTTCTCCCGTATCCGGATCAATAATTTCCATGAAAAAATGATCTTCCATTACATGAAGTCCGTTCTGCTCCTGGCATTCTACAGCCACACCAGGCCCAATTATTTCGCTTAATCCATAGATATCGATGGCTTTCAAATTAAGACGTTGTTCGATTTCTTTTCTCATATTTTCCGACCAAGGCTCTGCTCCAAAAATACCTACTTTCAACTTTAAGTCTTTCAGATGAATACCGTTTTCCTCAATAGATTCTGCTAAATACAAAGCATAGGAAGGTGTACACGTAATCGCTGTGCTTCCATAATCTTTCATGATCATAAGTTGCCTGTTTGTATTTCCTCCAGAAATTGGTATAATAGACGCTCCTATTTTCTCTGCCCCGTAATGAATCCCTAACCCTCCAGTAAATAACCCATAACCATAAGCATTTTGAATAACATCCTGACGTTGTATTCCTGCACTCATCAAAGATCTTGCCATCAGTTCAGACCAGGTATTAATATCTTTTCTGGTATATCCAACAACCGTTGGTTTTCCTGTCGTTCCTGAGGAGGAATGAATACGCACCACCTCCTGCATGGCCACAGCGAACATATCATAGGGATAATTATCTCTTAAATCCTGTTTTTGACAAAAGGGTAATTTCTGCAAATCTTTCTCATCTCTCATTTCATAAGGTTCAATTCCCATTGCCTGAAACACTCTTCTGTAATGAGGAACATTATGAAATGCTGTTTCTACGGTTTTTATCAGCCTTTTTTTCTGCAAGCTTTCCAGTTCATCTCTCGACATACATTCTTTCTGTTCGTTCCAATACATAGGTATCTCCTCCTTCGTTTTTTATCCGATGCCTAGCATCGCTCAGAGTCCTGTTTACAGTGCCTTTTCCGTTGGTTACCAAAAACAAAAATAACCTTCCTCCCTATAAGGGACGAAAGGTTTTCCGCGTTACCACCCAATTTGACCATTAAAAAACGATCCACTTCTATTGAATACAGGAATCATGATTCCGATATTCTCACCCGATAACGGGGGCTCCGCTCAAACTTACTGCTATTTCAGTCTGAATGCTCCAGAGAGAACTTCAATAAAATTCTTCGCAGGAATGCTTCCAGTCGATGACATTCCTTCCCTGTGCAATACCTTTTACCTACTTTTCTCTATCATCACATTTCGTTTATTGTCAGAATGTTAATTGATTTATAACAAATTATACACTGCTATCCAGCCGGTGTCAATCATATCCTTGCTCTCTTTTTAAGACTCGTCTTTTATGGGTATCATTCTGTAAAGAAGATTCTATTTACAATGTCTGGAGGTTATACAATGAATACTCACAAAAGAAAATGGCTCACTGTTATCATGATATCAACAGCTGTGATTTGGAGTGCATTAGTAACTGGATTTTTTGAAGATGTAGAAATTTTAATTCTTCCAGCCTTAATTGTGGTATGGTTATTTATCATTCTGCAGTGGACAAGGCATTAGTTCAAAAGGTTCTTTCAACTTTAAAATTCTAAGCACCGCCTCATTTAATCTTTCTTCCTTTAACCTTCCCTCCCTTACGGCTTCTATAATTTCCTTATGAACCTTTTCTGGTTCCGGTGGCATCAAGAGCATATCGACACCCGCATCAAGGGCTTTTATCGCCGCTTGCGAGTTGTCCCAGGATTCCGTAATGGCGGCCATATCCAGAGCATCCGTGATCACCATTCCATTAAAGCCCATTTCCTGACGTAAAAGACCTTCAACAATCTCTTTCGAAAGGGTTGCCGGATAATGTTCATCGTAGGCAGGAACCATTATATGTGCCGTCATTATAACAGGAAGATTTTTGTCAATTCCCTTTTGAAACGGTATTAACTCTATGCTTTGCATTCGCTCTTTGGTATGATGAAGCACCACCTGCTGAAAATGTGTATCTTCAGAAGTATCTCCATGACCTGGAAAATGTTTTAGAACAGGTATCACTCCTGTTTCAATCATACCTAAAGCTTGAGCGGTTGCCATTTCACCTACTTTATATGGATCCGCCCCAAAGGATCGGTCACCAATAACAGGATTTTGAGGATTGCTATCTACGTCAGCCACCGGTGCCATGTTCATATTAAAACCTAACTCTTTCATGCGACTCCCTAGTTGGTGACCTGTTTCCTGTATAAATCCTATCTCTTTTTCCTGTCCCAAATATCGATTAGCAGGCAATGTCGGAAAATCCATATTCTTTCCAGTGAGTCGTGAGACGCGACCCCCTTCTTCATCAACAGCTACAAACATTGGAATTTTTGACGATAATTGCAAATCTCGAATAAAGGTCTTTATTTGCTCTTCTTCTTCAATATTTTCAGAAAATAAAATAACGCCACCTGGTTTTATGGTTGTTATCATCTTTTCGAGTTCTTTATCCATATGAGTAACAGATCTTCCTTCTGAATCATTTCTAAAGGCTAACATCAAAACCTGCCCGGCTTTTTCTTCCAAAGTCATCCCTTCTATCAATCCCTCTTTTGTTTCCTGTATTTCCTGATTATGTTCATTACATTCGTCTTTTGTTTCTTCTACCGATCCTTTCGGAAGATCCGTTTTGTTTTGTTGATTATCCTTTTCTTTGTTCGAGTTCAGCGTGTTTTTACTACACCCTGATACGAATACAAGTAACAGCATACAGCACAAAATCAATGCTGCATATCTGTTTTTTTTGCGATCTCTCTTAGTGTTGATTGTATTTTGTTGTATCAATAGATTACCCTCCCAGAATTGGATGAAAAAACAGCCCCTAAAAGCATAAGCTTATCAGGGACTGTAATGACTTTATAACATTATGATATTACTTGACAAGAATCCGATGATAGGTTTTTTTGCCTTTTTTTATCATTAGTGACTTTTCGAGAAAAGAATCTTCTGTAATTCTATAATCAATATCGGTTATTTTTTCATCCTGAAGTGTGATGCCTCCTTGTTGCACCAGCCTTCTCCCTTCAGAACGTGATGATACAATCTTTGCTTCTGTCAAAAGTGTCAAAATATCTTTTCCTTCCTTAAAATCAGCTATTTCATATTCTGTTGTGGGTACATTTTCCGCGAATCTTCCAGAAAAAACGTTTTTTGCTGCTTCTTCTGCTGTTTTCGCCGCTTCTTCACCGTGTACGATTTTTGTTGCTTCAAAAGCAAGTATTTCTTTTGCTTTATTTAAAGCCGCACCTTCCACCTTACATAGTTGACTAATTTCATCCAATGGCAAGAAGGTTAACAGTTTAAGGGTTTTTTCCACATCCCTGTCATCTACATTTCGAAGATACTGATAAAATTCATAAGGAGAAGTTTTATCCGGATCAAGCCAAAGAGCCCCTGATTCCGTTTTCCCCATTTTGATTCCTTCGCTGGTGGTTAGCAACTGAAAGGTTAATGCATATGAACTGCTGCTTTCTACTTTGCGAATCAGTTCATATCCCGCCAGTATATTAGACCATTGATCATCCCCGCCCATTTGTAGCTGGCAGTCATATCTTCGATAAAGCTCTAAAAAGTCATACGCCTGCATAATCATATAATTAAATTCTAAAAAAGTAAGGCCTTGTTCCAGCCTTGCTTTATAGCATTCGGCCGAAAGCATACGGTTGACAGAAAAGTGTCTACCTACTTTTCTCAGAAAATCAACATAGTTTAGATCCATTAACCACTCTGCATTATCAACCAAAACAGCTTTTCCTGGAGAAAAATCAAGAAATTTTTCAAATTGTTCTTTAAACCTTTGAGCATTGTGCTGAATTTGATCTGCTGTAAGCATTTTTCTCATATCTGTTTTTCCGGAAGGATCTCCTACCATAGTGGTTCCTCCACCAAGTAAAACAACCGGTTTATGCCCCGCATTTTGCATATGCATCATTGCCATAATTTGAACATAATGACCAAGATGCAAACTTTCTGCCGTTGCATCAAAGCCTATATAAAAAGTAATAGGGTCTTTTTGCATTCTGGCACGAAGGTCTTCTTCATGAGTAACCTGGGCTATATACCCCCGCTCTTTAAGCACATCAAACACATTAGACATTTCCTTTTTTGCCTCCCTTAGCCACTATCAAATCTGTGTTTTTTTATTTTTCTGTAATTCAGCTACCTGTAACTGGCTTTCATATAGCTGATCTTGCAATTCTTTGATCACTTCGTTTGCTTTCGTTAACTGATCCTCTTTTTCCGTAAGTTTCCCTTGCATCTCCTGTACTTCTTTTTTAGTATCTTCTTCCTTTTTCCTCATCAGGGTAAGTTTGTTTTGCAGTGCTTTACTATGTTCTTTTTCCTGATTTAAGGATTGATTTTTCTGGTGCAACTCCTTTTGAACATGAAGAATATCATCATTTTTCAATGGTGGTTCTTCTTTTGATGTGGCTTTTTCTCTTTCTTTTTTAAGATATAAATCAGCTATATTAATAGACGTTAATACAGCTACCATTGACAGGCTTAGCTGCCGGTTATTTTTAGCTACATCCTGCATTTTTTCATCCACAAAAGTTCCAATCCTGATCAAATATTCTTTCGACTCATTGCCAACGATAGGATACTCCTGTCCATTAATTTTCAGAATAACTCTATTTCTATTATCTGCCAACGACAACCCACCCCTCACCTGAAAACTTTGCTTTTATTGTAGCATATTTTCAATGGTGTCGTACAGAAGATAGTTTCTTTACGGTTTCTATGCTCTTAATTCTGCACCAGTAGATTCTTCTAATACTTTCACCACGTTTTTTATAATTCCATCCACTTCTCCATCTTTCAGTGTTCTTTCCGGATGTCGGAAGGTCATGGTGTAGGCAACGCTTTTCAATCCTTTTCCGATCTGATCCCCCTGGTATATATCGAATAGTTGGAAGGATTCCATCCATTCACCGCCATGTTCCTTCAAAATATCTTCAATCGCTTTTACAGGTATTGTTTCTTCCAACACTAGTGCTAAATCCCTTACGATAGAAGGGTATTTAGGTAAGGCTTTGTATTGTGGAGCAACGGATGCCATATCAAGCAATAAATCAGCATTCAATTCAGCGATATAGCATCTTTCTTTGTCAAGATCATACTGCTGCCCTACTTTGGGGTGGATTTCCCCTAAATTGCCGAGCAGTTTTCCTTTAGCATAAATAGTAGCACACCTGCCAGGATGATAACTTGGATGATTGGTTTCTGCTTCATAGACCACTTCATCGATACCAATCTTTGTCAGTAAGAACTGTACCACACCTTTTAGTGCGAAAAAGTCCTCTTCTTTCCCAAAGCTTCCAATTACAAGCTCTCGAACCTCTAATGGGAGCGCATTTTCTTCTCCCATTTTAGCGTAAAAAACATTTCCTATTTCAAAAAAACGACCTTCGGTTACATTTCGATGAATATTCCTAGCCATTACCTCCATCATATTCGGTACAATGGTGGTTCTCATCACACTTGTTTCATCACCTAACGGATTTAATAATTTCACAAAATCTCTTTTAAAACTGCCTGGCGCTATCCGAATGGCATCCACACTGGAGGGACTTACAAATGAATAGGTTAGAGATTCAAAGCAGCCACAAGAAATTAATGCATTTTTAATCCTTTCTTCCATCTTTTGACGCTCTGATAACCCACCTACCATAATATCCCCTTTCATTAAGGTAGGCTTAATTTTATCAAATCCATAAATTCTTCCTATTTCTTCGATAAAATCAGCTTCTTGCTGTAAATCTTTTCGAAAAGTGGGTACTGTGAGGTTTATTTTATCACCAACCACTTTTGACTGTATTTCTAATTTATTTAGTATTCTTACCATCTCTTCAACAGAAAGATCGGTTCCTAGTAAAGCGTTTACTCGGTCAGGTCGAAGAGTGGTTTTCATTTGCTTAACAGGATTTGGATATTCATCTAATACACCCTTATCAATCACGCCAACATCTAGCTCTTCAATTAACTGGCATGCTCGATTGGATGCAAGAAGACAACCTTCAGGGTCCATGCCTTTTTCAAAGCGAGAAGACGCTTCAGTACGAAGGCCTAAAAGTTGAGACGTTTTTCGAATTCGCTCTTGATTAAAGTTTGCCGATTCCAAGATAATGGTATGAGTATCTTTTGTCACTTCTGACTCTTCACCACCCATAACACCCGCAATTCCTAAAGCTCCTTGCGAATCAGCGATTAAAGTCATTTCCGATGTTAAGTTTCTCTCCACTCCATCTAAAGTCTTAAAAATTTCTCCGTCTTTTGCTTGACGAACAATAATATGCTGATCTTTTATCTTATCAGCATCAAAAGCATGTAAGGGCTGCCCTGTCTCCAGCATGACATAGTTAGTAATATCTACCACATTACTGATAGGCCTTATACCTGCCTGAATAAGACGTTGCTGCATCCATTGTGGCGATGGGCCGATTTTTACATTGCTGATTCTTCTAGCTGTATATCGAGAACATCCTTCTAGATCTTCAATAGCTACTTTACTTTCTTTTTTCCAGTCTACGCCTTCTTCTTTCAAGGTAATTGCCGGAAACTTCGTTTCTGTGTCCAAGGTTGCGGCTGTTTCTCGGGCTAATCCCAACACACTCAAACAGTCAGGTCGGTTAGAAGTAATTTCAAACTCAATAACCTTTTCGGCCACAGGAATCACTTCTGTAAGCATTGCTCCTATTGGTGCTCCTGGATCTAAAATCCATATACCATCCTTGAACTCCTCCGGAATCATATGCTTAGGAATTCCCAATTCATCTGGTGAACACATCATTCCCTGAGAGAGCTCTCCTCTAAAATCAGTTTCTTCAATAACCATTCCATTGGGAAGCTTTGTCCCTTCTACAGCTATGGGAATGAGGTTCCCTTCTTCTACATTTTGAGCGCCCGTCACAATTTGCAGCGATTTATTGCCTGTTGTCACCTGCGCAATAACCAGTTTATCAGCTCGTGGATGAACGTCTATTTTAGTGATTTTTCCTACTATAATTTTATCCAATCCTTCTCCCCACTGCTTAACTTCTTCTACGTTAGATCCGGACATTGTCATTTTATCTGCTAGTTCATCTACGTCAACATTCACATTTACATATTCTTTTAACCAATTTACGGGTACAAGCATTATTCAAATCCTCCTTTGAAGGTAGCCATGTTTTTCTTAAAACTGTTTCAGAAAACGGATGTCATTTTCATATAATAATCGAATGTCGTCAATGCCATATTTTTGCATCGCTATCCGATCAATGCCCATTCCAAAAGCCCATCCGCTATATTTTTCTGGGTCGATTCCACAATTTTTCAATACATTTGGGTGAACCATTCCAGAACCCAGCATTTCAATCCATCCGCTGCCTTTACACATTGGGCAGCCTTTACCCTGGCATTTGAAACAGGTAACATCTACTTCAGCGCTTGGTTCTGTAAAAGGAAAGTAATGGGGACGAAATTTTGTTCGTGTATGCTCTCCAAAGAGATGTTTTGCAAAAATCTCAAGACTTCCCTTTAAATCACCAAGTGTACTTTTTTCATCAATCACTAATCCTTCAAGCTGGTTAAACATTGGCGAATGGGTAGCATCAGGTGTATCGTTCCGAAAACATCGCCCAGGGGAAATAACTCGTATCGGTGGCTTGTTTTGTTTCATGACTCGAACCTGTACCGGAGATGTTTGTGTTCGTAAAATCGTATTTTCATCTATATAAAAGGTGTCCGAAAAATCTCTGGAAGGATGATTTAGCGGAGCATTTAACATATCAAAGTTATTACTGACAGTTTCCACTTCAGGCCCTTCCACCACAGTAAAGCCCATTCCAATAAACACTTCTTTCAATTCATCCAGCGCCTGCGTTAAAGGGTGTCTTGATCCGCGAACCGGTGGATTTCCAGGCATGGTTACGTCGATTGTTTCTTTCGCCAGTCTTTCTTCCATGGCCTCCGCATGGATACGTTCTTTCGTCTCGCTAATGGCTTTTTCAAGAGACTCCCGAACTTCATTGGCAATTTGACCAACGACAGGCCTTTCCTCCTTAGGGAGGCTTCCCATACTTCTCAAAACTTCGGTTAAAGCTCCTTTTTTACCTAAGTACTTTACTCGAATTTCTTCTACTTCTTTTGCTTCTTTTACCTTTTCTAAAACTTGTGCAGCCTCTTGCTGAAGTTGTTCCAGTTTTTCTTTCATGTTGAAATGACTCTCCTTCCTTATTAGAAACTGATCATCAAAAACCAAAAAAACTTTCATCCATCAAGGGACGAAAGCTGCTCCGCGGTACCACCCTAATAGCATCATTTTAATCTATGCCACTTAAAGATGATAACGGGTTCTTCCCGCCGAGTGCCTACTATTGATTCAACACCGGTGCTCCTGAGTGAACTTCCGTTGTAATTCTTCCAGGTGCTCACAGCCTAGGCAACCTTTCTCTGCAGGAAGAAATCTTCAACATACTTTCTCAATCATCGCTTTATATGTCATTTCTAAATCTATAAATTTCTCAACATTATAGCATAGTTTTTGTTTTTCGACAAGAAGAGGACAGATGAAACATTAAAATACTGCCCGCTATTGCCGCATTAACCGATTGCGTTTTTCCAAGCATTGGAATTGTAACCGTCTGATGAACTTCTGTTAATATGTCAGGACAAATTCCTTTTGATTCGTTACCAATAATCAAAGCTATTGGTGCTCGACATTCTACCTGGGTATAGGATATTCCATTCGTCAATGCCGCTCCCAAAATATGATATTCCTTTGCCTCCATGATGCTTAGTATTTCTCCAAATGATGAGGTTTCCACTACTGGTAAAAAAAGCATCGCACCGGTGGCTGACCGAATACATTTTGAACTATATGGATCAGTGCAGCCTGGCATAAGAATAACCGCATCAAAACCAGCTGCGTCGGCTGATCGTATTAACGTCCCCATATTTCCCGGATCTTGGATGGCATCAAGGATCAACACATAAGAACTGTTCTCTAAAACCTGCTTTACTTCATGCACCGGCATGGATACAATGGCAACAATGCCTTGCGGAGTCGATGTGTCCGCAATTTTTTTCATTACAGGTTCTGTCACGTGAAACGCGCTAATCTTTTCATCTTCTAACTCTTGGATCAAGCTTTTCCCATCCGGTGAAGACTTTATTTTTTCGTCATAAAAAACACATTCGATCGATGAAGTGCTTTTCAAGGCATCTTTAATACCATGTGCTCCTTCCAGCAAAAACTGTTGACTTTTTTTTCTATGCTTTCTCAAATGAAGCGTCGTAGCTTTTTTTACCATTATATTCGAAGTGCTTTCAATTGTTTTCTCTTTCATCAGCAACATCCTTGTGATTTTAATAAAAAATGAATATAAAACAAAGCCCAAAGGGTATCGATCCACTTTGGGTTTTTATAATTAAGCGTTTAACTTTTCTTTTGATAATTCTACCAGTTGCGCAAAGCCATTTTTGTCATGAACGGCCATTTCAGAAAGCATTTTACGATTCATTTCTATGCCTGCCAGTTTAAGACCATTCATAAAACGAGAATAGGACATGCCGTTCACTCTAGCCGCCGCATTAATTCTTGTAATCCACAACTTTCTAAAGTCTCGCTTTTTAAGTTTTCTACCTTTATATGCATGGCTTAATGCTTTAATAACCGTTGCATTTGCTGTTTTAAACAACTTGCTTCTGGCTCCACGATACCCTTTTGCTAATTTCAATATTTTTTTATGTTTTTTCTTGGCGTTTACCGCCTTTTTTACTCTGGCCATGATTTTTTTCCTCCTTAGCTAATCTTTTAGATCATTTCTCTGATTTTTTTCAATTCACCTTTAAACACAGTTGCTGATTTTCTTAATTTTCTTTTACGCTTTGCCGATTTTTTTGTCAAAATATGACTTTTAAATGCTTTTGCTCGTTTCAGTAATCCTGATTTTGTTTTTTTGAACCGCTTAGCAGCGCCTCGATGACTTTTCATTTTTGGCATAACATTTCCTCCTTAAATAAGTAATACTCTCTATTGAGCCTTAGGGACAAGAAACATAATTAATTGTCGCCCTTCCATTTTTGCTGCTTTTTCAACAACCGTATGCTCTGCCATCATTTCCTTAAATTCGTCCATTACTTTACGACCCAGTCCTATATTGCTTAACTGACGCCCTCTAAACCGTAACGTAACTTTGACTTTGTCTCCATTTTTAATGAATTTAATGGCTTGATTTGCTTTCACCTGCATATCATGTTCTTCGATATTGGGACTTAACCGAATTTCCTTAATGTTGATTATTTTTTGGTTTTTCTTTGCTTCTTTTTCTTTTTTTGCCTGTTCATACTTGTACTTACCATAGTCCATAATCCGGCATACTGGCGGTTTTGCTTGGGGCGCTACTTTTACCAGGTCTAAACTTTTGTCGTCCGCCATTTTTTGTGCTTCTTTCGTTGAAACTATTCCCATCTGTTCGCCTTCTGAATCAATCAGCCTTACTTCTTTTTCTCTGATTTCCTCATTGATTTGAAGTTCTTTAATCGTAATGGCACCTCCCTGAATACTTTGTGGATAACAGAATTAGAACGAATCACGCATGACCTGTTTTTATGACATGTAAAAGCGGATGGTGAACACCATCCGCTTCATAGACATCAACACATTATACCCCGAAATATAAACCACTTTCGCAGTCATGTCATCTATTGACCCTGTCGAGCTTTGCTGCAGGGTGAGAAACGGATCGTTCTACTTTGTTTATAGACTAGAATTGTACCATTTCTCTATACATAAGTCAAGTACTTTATCAACAGATATTTAATCTTCTAATTCTATTCTTAAATCTTTTGTTTTTATTTTTTCTTTTATCTGGTTCAAGAAATGATCCGGCTTCATCGCACCAATTTCTCCACCATCTCTGATTCTAAGATTTAACGTTTCGTTCTCCAGTTCTCTATCCCCAATAATAAGCATATAAGGCACTTTTTGAAGTTGTGCTTCCCGTACTTTGTAACCTATCTTCTCGTTACGATCATCCAGTTCAACACGAATGCCTTCACTTAGCAGCTGGTCACGCAACTTTTTAGCATATTCCATCTGGTTATCAGAAATAGGCATAATGCGAGCTTGCACCGGCGATAACCAAAGTGGAAATTTGCCAGCAAAATGCTCTATTAAAATACCTATAAAGCGTTCAATACTTCCAAAAATAACTCGATGAATCATGATAGGCCGATGTTTTTCTCCATCAGAACCAATATAATTAAGGTCAAAACGTTGTGGCATCTGAAAGTCCAGTTGGATTGTTCCACATTGCCACGTCCTACCTAAACAGTCCTCCAAGTGAAAGTCAATTTTAGGACCATAAAAAGCACCGTCACCTTCGTTAATTTTATATCCTAACTCACGTTCCTCCAATGCTTCTTTCAAAGCATCAATGGCCATATTCCATTCTTCTTCGGTTCCCATCGATTTTTCTGGCCGTGTTGATAGCTCCACATGAAACTTAAAGCCAAACATATTATATACATGATCGACAAAATCAATCACACCAATGATTTCATCTTTAATCTGTTCTGGTAGCATGAAAATATGAGCATCATCCTGTGTAAAACATCGAACCCTCATCAATCCATGCAAAACCCCTGACATTTCATGACGATGAACCAGTCCCAGTTCACCCATTCGGATAGGAAAGTCTCTATAGCTATACATTTTTCTTTTGTATACTAATACAGCTCCCGGGCAATTCATTGGTTTAACGGCATAATCCATCTCATCGATTTTAGTAAAATACATATTTTCCTGATAGTGCTCCCAATGGCCTGACTGATGCCATAAATCTTCATTAAGAATAATTGGTGTTCTTATCTCATCGTAACCACGCTGTACATGAGCGTGTCTCCAGAAGTTTTCTAATTCATTACGAATGACCATTCCTTTTGGGTGGAAAAAGGGAAATCCCGGTCCTTCTTCTAACAAACTGAAGAGATCCATTTCTTTTCCAATTTTTCGATGATCTCTTTTTTTTGCTTCTTCTATTTTTTCCAGATACTCTGTTAACTCTTTTTTCTTTTCAAAAGCTGTTCCATAAATTCGTTGAAGCATTTTGTTTTTTTCACTGCCTCGCCAGTAGGCACCTGCAACGCTTAATAGTTTAATCGCCTTCACTCGCCCTGTTGATAATACATGTGGTCCTGCGCAAAGATCTGAGAATTCACCTTGCTTATAAAAAGAGATAATTTCATCCTCTGGAAGTTCTTCGATTAGTTCAACCTTATATGCCTCGCCTGCTTTTTTTACATATTCTATCGCTTCATCTCTTGGTAGTTCAAAACGTTCAACGGGCAAGTCTTCCTTTACAATTTTCTGCATTTCTTTTTCAATTTTTTCTAAGTCTTCAGGACCAAAGGTGTGCTCTGTATCAAAATCGTAGTAAAAACCATCTTTGATCGCAGGGCCTATGGCAAGCTTTGTTTCTGGGTACAATCTTTTTACAGCCTGTGCCAAAATATGGGATCCTGTATGTCTCAAAAAGATTTTTCCATTTTCTTCTTCAAATTTCAAAAGATTCAGTTCAACATCTTCTTCCAGTTGATATTGATAATCCACCGGCTCGCCGTTTATTTCTCCACCTATAGCCGCTTTTGCAAGACCTTTACTAATGCTCTCTGCTACTTCTATCACCTTTACTCCTTTAGGATATTCTTTAACCGTTCCGTCTTTCAACGTTACTTTTATTGTTTCCATGCTTATCCTCCTATCTGATTTCCTTTTATCAAAAACTCAAAAAATCCTTTCCCCTAAAACATCAGGGCGAAAAGGATTCCGCGGTTCCACCTGATTGAAGCATTTTACGCTCCACTCATTATGATGATATCGGGATCACCGGCTTTAAAAGCTACTCGTAAATGGTTTTCAGCAATACTTGCAATAAAATGCTTCCAGCCATGGCATTTTTTCTCTGGGATGCAGTTCTTTGCTTACTCTTTTTACTTCATCGCATTATCTGTTTTCGTGATAACTTATTATACCGATAATTTTATTGTTTTGTCAAGAAATTAAGGTAATGATCCATGCCTGGAAAAAACCTATCATTACTCCCAACAATCCACCTAACCTTTCAATATGACGCAATTCTTTTTTGGCAACCATCAGAATCATTTCTTCCAGTTGTTCCATCGGATACTGATTAATTTTCTCTTCAATAAGATCGGCCAGCTTCAGTTTCTCTGATTGGTCTTCGATCAGGTAATCGATCATTTCTGTAATAATTCGATCTCCTTCTTCATTTAATAAATCATTGACAAAAATGCTAATCGGCTTACGCATAGCTCTTCGTAACATTCCAGGAAGTTTTTCCACAATCATATTGTTCAAGTATATTTTAAGAAAAATTTTCAAATCTTCTCTTTGCTGATTTTCACCAAATGTTTTCAAAATATCTTTCATGGATACCAGTTCTTTTTCAATTTGATAGCCAATATTTTTAGCAATTTCACCCTTTCTCCTCGGAATTAAGCCTTGTAACTTAAATCCAAGCAGTGGTACTGAAATCGCCTTATAGGGCTTAAACAGCAGTCGAATAGCTAATACATTGGTTGTCCAACCAATAAAACCTCCGACTAACATTAATAAAATCCAGTTAGTAAGACTCATCTTTCCACCTCGACTTTCAGTCGCATTCCAAGCTCTTTTATATCGATAAATCGTGAAGCTCTGTAGATTTCTTTTCCCTGGCAAAAGAGTATCAGCGTAGGGACTGCAAAAACCAAATGTTTACCGGATATTTCCGGTATTTCATCCAGATTCACCTCAAAAATGCCTACCTTCGGATCCTTTTCCATTTCTTTTTCAATTTTTGGTTTCATAGCGTGACAAACATTACAACTGGTCACTCCTATATATAACATGGCTATTCTCTGTTTTTCTATACAGGCTTCCCACATTTTCATTGTATTAATTTTTATCACGTAATCGATCCCTTCATAAATGACATAAAATTTTTGCAATTTATCTTACGCATCAACCATCATATCGCATTCAAAAATAAAAAGACTTCCTTCCCCTGGTTGGCTAAAGACTTTTATAGAGCCTCCCATAAGATCAGACAATTCTTTGGATATTGATAAGCCAAGCCCCACTCCTCCATAAGAGCGGGTATGTGAATCTTCCACCTGTTGAAACCGATCAAAAATATCAGCCAATTTATCCGATGGTATTCCTATACCAGTATCTTGTATTTTCCATTGTAGTCGCAGAGTCGAAGAGTTAACCCTTTCTTTTACAGTAACGGAAAGATGAACCGAACCTTCATTTGTAAATTTCACTGCATTTCCGGTTAGGTTGTTTACTATTTGCTTCAGTTTGTAATAATCGCCTCTAAGGCTTGTAGGAACTGTATCATCGACTTCCATTGTTATAGACACACCTTTATGAATTGCCGTAACCTTATATAATTCCACTACCTCTTCTAGAAGCTCCGATGAAACAAATGTCATTTCTTCTATAAACGGCTGTTTCTTACCCAAATTAGTATAGTCTAAAATCTCCTGCACTACATGAGCTAAGGATTGGCATGCTTTCACAGAAAGCTCCAGGTATTCTTCCTGCTCTTTGTCAAGCTCGGTTTCCAGAAGTAGTTGCGTCATGCCCATTAAGCCATTAATTGGTGTCCGAAGTTCATGGCTCATATTTGCAAGAAATTGAGATTTAGCTGCATTGACTGTTTCGACGGCTTCTTTAGCCAACACTAATTGTTCATTGATTTTTTGAAGTCTTTCTTCTGATTCTTTTTGTTTTGTAATATCACGCATATATTGAACAACAGCTACCACTTTTCTTTCATCATCAAGTATGGGATAGGCATATTGTTCTATCACTTTTATGTCATTGGGATCCATCTTGTGAGTAACCTCATTCATTTCAAGTTTTCTAGAGTTCATCGCTTTTACTGCTGAACATTTATCGCACCCAGAATATGCATTGCAAAAAACATGGTAGCATTTCTTTCCTTCCAAAGGTGTATTTCTTGAGTACCATTTTTTAATGGTTTCATTTGTGCGAATGATGTTTAAGTCCATATCCAAAACACTAATTCCATCCTGAATTGCATCAATAATCGATTGAAGAAATAACTCTCGTTCACGAATTTGTTCTCGAACAACGACCCATTCTGTAACCACTTCCGTATAGATGACAATTCCTCCAATGTCACCATTTTTTTTATACCATGGACGACATTCCCAGTTTGTATAATCTATCTTACCGTTTTTGCGTATATATTTATTTTCATGACCAGTTATTACTTCGCCAGATAAGGCTTTCTGATGAACCGCTCGCCATTTCTCCGGAATGTCCGGAAACACTTCATAGTGATGACGACCAATCACTTCTTTTTCTTCTACGCCATAGTCTTTCAAAAAACGATTGCTAACAAACAAATGAATAAGATTTTTATCAAAAACAGAAATTGCATTAGGGTCATGACGGATGATTTCCTGCATCATGTGGTTCCACTCATTATTACTCATAAGGCTTTTCTGTTTTTTAAGTTTCCAGAGGTGATTTTGTTTTATGTTCAATTTCTTCACGTAATCACTCCTCACTACCTTATCATAGGAAAGTAATTTGCTTAGATGAAGATCAAAAATGCTTTAAGTAAAATATCGCCAATTGCGTGCGATCCCTCAAAGCCAATTTCTCTAATAATGCCGAAATATGATTCCTAACAGTTCCTTCACTAAGATGAAGCTGCATCGCAATTTCTTTATTAGAAAATCCCGCTCCTATTAATTCCAATACCGTCATTTCCCGAGCTGTCACCTGAAAAGCTTCCGGATCAGCCTTTTGACGATCGTCAATAAATGCCGTCAAGCTGCTGGCAACTTCTGCCTCCAGAACCATACTCCCCTTAGCCACAGAACGAAGCGTCTCTACAATGCTTTCGGCTGGCTGGCTTTTCAATATATACCCTGACGCTCCATGTTTCAAAGCTTCTTTTATATAGTTTTCTTCTTTAAAAGTGGTTAAAATCACTACTTTCACTTCCGGAAACTGCTCACGGAGGTACCGAGTTCCCATCACACCATCCATCACAGGCATTCGCACATCCATCAAAACAATATCCGGTAATCTTTCTTCACATAATGTCAATGCTTCCTGTCCATTGATAGCGGTTCCAATAACCTGAAAATCATCTTCCATATCCAGAATCAACTGCAAACTGTCCCGAATCAGTGCATCATCATCAACAATCATTACCTTTATTATTCCCATTCTCGCTCTCCTTCCCTTGGCAAAATACCAACCATCATAAACCCTTTCTGAGGAGTAACTGAAAAACTTCCCCCGGCATTTTCAATTCGTTCTCTAATACCGCTGATTCCCATTCCTTCATGAATATACGAGCATCCGGATCCATTATCCCGCATAAACAACCGAATGATTTCTTCCCGGATTTCTATCTCGATTTTTATTTGTGTAGCATCAGAATGACGAGCCGTGTTTGTCAGTGCTTCTTTTATTGAGGAAGTTAGTATTTCTACTTGCCGAGGAGTGAGTAGTCCTATGTCTCCCACGTGACGAAATTCTACAGAACAATATTGATAATCATCGATTATTTTCTCAAAATGTGCCCATCCGATCACCGTTTTGGGTCGGATATTATGTACCGTATTTCTTAGTAATTCCAACGAGTTAGATAGTCCTTGTACGGTTTTTTGTAACAACTCTCTGGATTTTTTCAGATCTTTTTCCATTAGTTTATCAGCCGCCTGCAATTGGATCAAATTACCAGCTAACGCATGCCCAAGGTTATCATGTATTTCTGCTGCGATTCGATTCCGTTCATGAATTTCTGTTAAGCGGGCTGTCTCATCAACAGACTGCCGTAATTTGCGTTGTGATTCCTCCAACAAGTATCTGCTTTTTCTTTCCTGATCATAAACCCGTTGATACTCTAAACGGTTTTTTTCGATTTTTCGTTTCATAAATCCCAGGTAAACACTCATCATTATCAGTAGCATATATCCTAGCCACCACTTTTGAGGAAGAAAAAAAATACCAATCGGCATAAGAAGCAAGACAATTGGTATTAGTTCTTTCACAGCTAAATCGTAGGCTGTCACGCTTAACAACGCCAAATAAACAGGGCTGTATCCTGTCAACATAAGGACGATTACTATTTCAAAGCAGAGCAGTGCATTCCAGTCCCAAAACCTGGTACGAAATATATAAGAAGCCACGATCAACAAAAAACCGGCTGATTCTATCAGTGAAACAGACTCGCCAGGAATCAAGCTAAGGAACACCCAAAGAATCATTATTAATTTAAGCATATATCTTGAGTCAAGGATCCTGTTTTCAGCCATAAAAATCCTCTTTTCGCTTTTTACTCATTATCCTTAATCCATAAGATTATGTCAATATTTTCATCACCTAGTTTTCCCCTTGAAGATGAGTTGTTTTTCGCCAATTACCTAGGAGGAACAGGGTAGTGCTAAAAAGAAAAAGAATAAACAGTTCCCAAACTACATCCAGTATCCTTCCATTAATGACAACATGAGTAACGGCATCCATCAGCCAGGTGGTAGGTAAGAAAAGACTAACGTGCTGAAGGATTTCCGGCATTATTTCTTTCGGCCAAAGCATCCCACCCAGCATAGCCATTGGAGTAATTAACATCGAAGCCGTTGCACCAGCCTGACGTTTGTTTTTAGATAGAGAACCCACCGCAACACCAAAAGCCACGCACACAACAGCAAAAACAGACATTACTACAAAAAGTGCTGATACATTCACACCCAAATACAAGTCCAGTACAAAACTAGCAATGAAAAACACACCACTCATTTGAATCAGCATAATGATTAAAAACCCAAGGATATTCTGCAGCATATAATTCCATTGTGGTAACGGTGATATTTGTACCCGGTAAAAAGTTTTGTTTTCTCTGTCATTCAAAAGGTATATGGATGAATATACGGATAAAAAAAGCATGTTCATTCCCAGAATACCCATGCTAAAAATAGTTTTTTCATTTGTACCAGCCTCAACGCCGGCACTTTGAATTACTTCCAGATCCAAGGGCCCTTCCTGATAAAGCTTTAAACCCTTATAAAAAATATCGATATCTCCCTCAGCCACCATTGCTAGATTTTTAGCCGCTCGAATATAGGCATCTGCTTCTAATTGCACCTGAATAACTGAATCCGATTCCTGGATTTTATAGCTATACAATACAGGATCTTTTCCAGCAATCAATTCTTCTGCAAAACCTTTTTCCAACTTTAGTACCAAACTGACCCTTCCTTCCGATAGCATCTGGTTAATCTCTTCTTCCCGGAGCGCCGTTATTGCTACATTATTTCCAATAACTTCTTTTAAGTGCTTTGTTAGCCATGTCTGATCCTGATCAACAAAGCCTACATGAACAACACTTGTTTCACCAACGGCTACCCCAAAGACCAGGCTAATCATAAGAGGAGGAAGGACCAATATTAATAACAGGCTAAGCTTGCTACGAAACATTCTTTTAAAACAATTTTTCAAAATAGTCATCACCAGTACCTCCGTTCCGCTAAGAGGGCTAAACTATATGTGACAAGGATCATAAGGATCATCATAACGATAACAAAAATTAATCTTTTTGTGTCGCCATCATAAATCAGGTTGAAAATTGCATTTTGTGCGAGGTGATTCGGTATCATATACTGCATTTTGTATAAAAAGGACCCTTGCTGAATGTTTGTCTGGAAAAAGCCACCAGAAAAAAAAGTCATCAGCGGAATCATAATCATAAGAATATTACCTGATAGCGTTTCATTCCGCGTGATCATAATAACGGCTGTCCCTATCCCCACAGCCATCAAAGCCGTCAGCAGAATGATTCCCACCAGCATCAACCAACTATTCCCCCAATTTACACCATATACGTAATAGGTAAACCCAATAATAAGAATCGCTTGAAGGACAATTGTTGTCATGTTGGATAAAAGCAGTCCCAGATAATGCTCCACCGAACTGACAGGGGTAGATTTAATTCTATGTCCAGTCGAGCCGAGGTAAGATTGTTTCATCCCGAATACCGCATAACTCGTTCCATACATCATAAACATCACTAACATGGTAACTCCATAATAATCCATGGCTCCTGGCCTTTCATGCGAAGCATTCAGTGACCTTTCAACGATATTACTTCCCTGAAAATCCAAGATTGTTTCCATTCCCAAACTTTCCATTACGATTACTGTATTCGCACCGTTAATAAAGCTTTTTGTTGTATTTTTTACCAAGGACGCCTGCAAAGGATGTTGGGGATTCCCATAAAAAGCAATCATTCCCGTGTCTGTTTCAAGTATATTTTCTGGAAGATGAATAAATCCATGCCCTTCTCCATCTTTCATCATCTTTAGTCCTTCATTGATGGTTGAAACAGGTTTGACAGCGATAAAGCTTTCTTTTTCTAAATTTTCCATAAATACTTCAAAAGCTTCACCCACAGGTCCCTGATCCTCGCTTAGGTAAATAGCTTTTGTATCTGTAACTGGTGGTATTTGAAAAGCACCGTCTAGAGATACCCCAAGGATAAAGATGAGCAGAATTGGTAGCAGCATCATTTCCAAATAAGTGGCCCGATCTCGTATATTTTGAATGAATTGATAACGAAACATGGTCCATAGACGCATAGGAATTCCTCCTGTATTTTACTCTCTATCCCGAAGTGTTTTTCCGGTCAAAGTCAAAAAGACACTTTCCAGGGTAACTTTTTCCACCTGTAAGGAATGGATTTCAGCACCCATATTACTGATGATCTGGCTGATTTGTCCAATTAATGCACTGTCTTTTTTTGCCAGGATCGTGATTTCTTTTCCTTTCCCATGACAATCAATCACTCCCTGTAAATTCTTAATTTTTTCCATCATTGAATAACTGGCATCCGAAACCGTCAACAGAATTCGGTCTTCAGATGAAATCATTTTTTTCAACTCATCTGATGTTCCCTGTGCCATCACCCTGCCTTGATCCATAATAGCTATTTTTGAAGAAATTGCGTCTACTTCTTCCATATAATGGGATGTGTACAAAATGGTGGAACCTTCTCGATTCAATCTGCGAACGGATTCTAAAATATGATTGCGGGACTGTGGATCGATCCCCACCGTTGGTTCATCCATAATGATTAGTTTGGGTTGATGAACAATGGCGCAGGCAATGTTCAAACGTCGTTTCATTCCGCCGGAAAACTTTTTAGGAAATTGTTTTTGATGATCCTTCAGCCCCACAAATTCCAACGCCCATTGAACTTTTTCCTTTAATCGATTTCCCTTCAGTCCATATAATCCACCAAAAAAGGCTATGTTTTCCCAGGCATTCAGATCATCAAAAATTGCTATATCCTGCGGCACTAATCCTATGCCCTTTTTAATGGCTTTTCCACTTTTTTCAAGATTTTGTCCAAAGATCTTAATGCTTCCCTGATCTATTTTGGTAAGACCGGTAATCATATTAATGGTCGTTGTTTTCCCTGCACCATTGGGGCCAAGTAATCCCATTATTTCACCTTCACGTATTTTTAATGAAAGATGATCAACAACAATTTTGTGATGATATCGCTTAACTAACTGATCTATTTCCAATAACATGATACTCCTCCTTTGCCTGCTGACTTTTGCTCAGTAAGCATTAAAAGCCCTTCCTTGAGCACTGATTCTATTTTTGCTAGCCAGCCGCTTCTTCTACGGTGGTTTTTTTTCTGAAAGGCTGACGTTGTTTGTAAGTCAGGGTACGCCATAACCATTCCATAGGACCAAAATGATAGTGAGAAAGCCACCAGTTGCTAACTATTATTTGCAAGAGGTATATAATAATTGTAATGCCCCATAACCCTGCTGCTCCTACTTGATCATACATACCTATTCCATATCCATTAAAAATAAATGATCCTATCACCGAATGCATTAAGTAGTTTGTTAAAGCCATGCGTCCTACATTAGCAATTGGTAGTAAGGTTTTTTCACCATTTTCACGCCGTCGGATTAAGCATAACCCCATTACATAGGCCGTTCCCAATATCGGAGCACCGATAATCCAAAAGAAACTGGAAAGCCATGGAGATTCCGCAAAAATAATAAATGCACCATTGAAAGATGTACCGAAGATCAAGGTCCATACAAATATTTTTTTTATCAACCCATGATAGGATTTCATTTTAGAAAGCAAGTTCATTCGACCGACCAGTAGCCCTAATAGGAAAAGAGCCATTACCGTTCCCCCCTGAACAAACACAACAGATACGAAAGCAGCTAAAGATACGATTCCCTGAAAGAAAGATACCTGCAAAAAGGATCCTTCAAGATGAATTTCTCTTGCCATTTCCGCAATATTCATTTCATCAGGTACGTCCCCAGCGTCTACCAGCGGCCCACCCAAAAAACCCAATGCAACAAAATTAATGACCAAAAAGATAATGGCCCATATGATCAGTGTCCGATTGCGACGTTTTCGAAACACCATCAAAAGAAATCCCAGCACCGCATATAGTCTTAAAATATCTCCATAGAAAAAGAAAACAGAATGAATCATCCCCAATATAAAAAGTAGTGTGAGCCGCCGAGGATAAAAAGAACGAAGATTTATTCCTTTTTCCTCCGCCCTCATCATTTGAACAGAAAATCCAAGCCCAAATAGAAAAGAAAAAATCACATAAAACTTTCCTGTAGCTAAAAAGTTCATTAAAAAAGTTGCCACTTCATCATACCAAGGCGCTATTGGCGCTATATATCCAGGAAGCCACACCGGACCCGCCATCCCTACAATATTAACGGCCAAAATGCCAAAAATAGCAAATCCACGCAAAATATCTAGAATATCCATTCGTTCTTTTTTATTGATCGAGTTAATGATCGGTTTTTGTTGCTGATTTGTCACAGTAACCTCTCCTTCCAGAATCGTCGATACCATCGACGGATTTGACTTTAAAAATGACTCTCCATATCCTTTTCATCTATCATTATATAAAAAAACAGCTTTAAAACCAGTGATCCTACGCCAAACAATCCATGACAAATGTCATACTTCCATTATCGGAACAAAAAACCATAGTGCAAAAAAACTTCGAAGGCACTATGGTTTCTATTTTTTTCTCCGATCTTTTAATAAACGAGCGAACTGGTTTTAATGGATAGAATCAAGAATAGGGCGTATCGATTCTTTGTTCATAAAGTTCACTGGATGTTGAATGCATTCCAAAATCCCACGATCTTCCTCTGTTCTATCTTCTTCTTTTTTACTTTTAATTTTCGCTGCCAGGGCTTTCATCATCATTTTATGGATAAACTTTTGTTTTTGATGATCATAAGCTCCACGCAATAAGAAGAAATTAACTTTCCCCTTCATTTCTGCTGTCACATTTGCCTCCATGACTTCATGAATAACTTTCTCCACCACTGGCGAAAGACCCACGGCGCATATGATTATTCTTTTTTCTTTTATCTGATCGTAGATTTCTTGAAAGGTTTTCATACCGTTGATCCCAGCAGCATAAAGACCACCGCCAAACACTATGACATCATACTTTTGCAACTCTTCAGCTTTTATTTTATCCAGCTCAAAACAGTCTCCGTCCGTTTCTTCGACAATCCACTCGGCATATTGCTTTGTACTGCCATAAAAGCTTTTATAAAGGACAACTACCCGTTTGTTCTCTTTCTTTTCCATTGTCTCTCCCCCATTATAAAATACTCACAAAGACTCCCTCTTCTTCAAGAGGGAGTCTGAGTCCTTATATCCAAAATACGATACAACGCTCTAAAAGAGTTTTATCTCTTAGCTGCTAACTGTAAACGAATATCTAGATTCATATGTTTGAAGTAGTTTTCCCAGCTTTGCCATTCCTTCACGAATTTTTTCAGGAGGCACAGCTCCAAAGCTTAGTCTCATACAGTTTCTTCCCTTTCCGCCACCTTCTGTAAAAAATCCTTCTCCTGCGACATAAGCCACCTTTACCTCCGGGTTTGTAGTAGCTTCTACTAACAATTCTGTGGTATTAATATTCTTTGGCAACTCAGCCCAAGTAAACAGCCCACCATCCGGTTGAGTTCTTCTTGTTCCTTCCGGAAAATAACGGTCAATCGCATCCAGCATCGTATCTCTTCTGATTCGATGAACGGCACATAAGTTTCGATGATGTTCCTGATAATGTCCTTTTTTAAAGAACTCAGCACATATAATCTGTGGCAAAATAGATGTGTGAGAATTAGTGGCGCTTTTTGCATCTGCCAGTTTATTGATGATTCTTTCATTTGCCACCAAATACCCCAGTCGGCTTCCGGGTGAAAAGATTTTGGAAAAACTATTCGCCATTACCACATGACCTGTCGTATCAAATGCTTTTACCGGTGGTAACTCTACTCCATTATAACGGATATCTCTATAAGGATCATCCTCTAAAAGAACAATATCATACTCACTCGCTAATTGAGCTGCTTTTTTTCTTCTATCTAAAGACAATGTAATTCCCGTAGGATTCTGAAACGTAGGGATTAGGTACATCATTTTAGGATTGTATTTTTTGATTTTTGCTTCTAAATCTTCCATATTCATCCCGTTTTCGTCGGTTTCCACAGCAATGCACCTTGCCTGAAACATGTCAAAAATTTCGATAGAATGGACAAAGGTTGGAGATTCCACTAAGATAATGTCTCCCGGATCAATAAACACCTGGCACATTAAATTCATTGCCTCTAGCCCACCGGATAATATCATCGCATTATCAACCGATAGTTTAACCCCTTTCGGTCTAACTAGGTCTGATACAACGACTTCTCGGAGATCCTTCACACCCATCACAGGACCATAGGAAAGGGCTTCTACTCCCCTACCTTCTCTTTGCATAATGTCTTGGGTTAGTTCATGAATGATTTCTACTGGTAGGCATTCCTGAGCGATGGCTCCACCGCTAAAAGAAATAACTTCCGGATCATTCATTGCACCGAATAGATTTCTTATCACAGCAGCTGATTTTTCCATTGAATGCATACGTTTGGCAAATTTAGACATACGTTTGGCCCCTTTTCCTGCAGTTTTTTCTCAATAGAAATCTTATCTCTATTATCTGCGTAATTATAATCAATGATTCTACATGATAAAAAGAGGAATGTCAACACAGAAAAGACAAATGTCTTTTCTGAAAGCATTATCAAAAACTTAAAAGCTTCCAAAAGGGAAGCTTTTAAGTTTTCTAACCGTTTTTCTTGTTTATTCGGATTGATTTTTAGGTGCTTCTTGGCGTCTTAATAGGTTTGGTAAACCTCTAGATTTTTTCTTAACAATTCTGGTGTATCCAGCTCATAAGGACACTTTTCTTTACATTGATTACACTGAGTACATTGTTCAATCATAAGCATTTTTCGCTTCCATTCATCCGTAGAAGTCATAGAGTTCGGTGCTCTTCTCAGTAATAGAGACATTCGTGCACATTGAGGGATATCAATATCCACAGGACAGGGAAGGCAGTATCCACAGGCACGGCAAAAATCACCCATCAGCTCTTCCCGATCCCTTTCAATAATGCTTTCAATCCTCTCATTTAATACTGGTGATGCTTTTTGATATTGAAGGAATTCTTCCAGCTCTCTTTCTTTTTGAATACCCCAAATTGGTAATACATGATCAAACTGACCTATGTATGCATACGCTGCATCTGAATGATGAATAAGTCCTCCCGCTAAAGCTTTCATCGCAATAAAACCAACATCCTTTTCTTTACACTGATGCACCAGATCAATTTCTCGTTGATCTGCGAGATAGCTGAACGGAAACTGAAGCGTATCATACAACCCGGATTTCAGAGCTTCCTGTGCAACGGCCAAGCGATGATTTGTTATTCCAATAAAACGAATTTTGCCCTGATTTTTCGCTTCTTCCATTGCTTCATAAAGACCACTGCCATCTTCTGGTGCAGGGCAAAATGCAGGTGTGTGAAACTGATAAATATCGATATAGTCTGTTTTCAAATTTTCCAAGCTGGTATGCAAGTCTTCCCAGAAATCCCTTGTGTTTTTAGCCATGGTTTTGCTGGCAATAATGATTTTGTGTCTCTTGTCACTTAGCGCTCTGGCAATCTTTTCTTCACTATCACTATACATTCTTGCGGTATCATAAAAATCGATTCCCTGCTGAAAAGCTTTTTTGAGTAGTAAATCTGATTCTTCATAAGAAATGCGTTGAATTGGCAAAGCTCCAAATCCATTTTTTTGAACAATGATATTTGTTTTTCCAAGTCTTACTTTTTTCATGCTTGACGACTCCTTTCTACTATATTCCTTAAAGTTATGGCAAATTCTGCCGGCTTTTCAATCATTGTAAAATGTCCGGATTTAATGTTTCGATGTATGTTTTCTTCAGGCAAATGATCAAATCCATATTTCTTTATCACTTTTTCCTGTAGTGTTTCACTCGGGGCTAAACTACGACTTAGAATTAGGTGGATTGGAATCTGTACGTTTTTTACTTTTTCATGTAATTCTGTATACAAAAGACTTTTCATATAACAAAGGTAAGCACGTCTATCGGTTTCTTTGCAAGTGGCTACCAATTGATGATATAAATCCATATCACCGGTCATATGAGCATATTGCTTTTCGATGGCTTTATCAAAATTTTTGTTAAGTGTGTTCATCACCATACGTTTTAGAATCCAAAAACGAATTTGCCTGGTAGGTGTATCCAAAAGCACCAGTTTTTCTGCCTGTTTTGGTTGTTTTAGCTCTATCATTAGTGCAAGCATTCCACCTAGGCTATGGCCTACAATAGCGCTAGGTTTCCATTTGACCATTTGTAACATTTGAACGATTTCCTCCGCTGTTGTTTCTAAATTAGGCTGATCTGGCACATCTCTATTTTCTCCATGGCCATAAAGATCCAAGGTAACGCAATGAAAGTCAGCCTTTAACTTTTCTATCGTATCTTTCCAGCACTGTTTATTCGAACCCAATCCATGGAGAAAGAGTATCGTCGGCCCTTCTCCTTGTCTTTGAAACTCTAATTTTTTTGTCATTTCTATCACTCCATTTCTGAAACGGTGCTTTGTATTTCCAAGTTCTAGTGCTTATTTTATCATAATTTTTTCTTTCCATATACGAAGAAAAACACTCTTCTTTTCTTTCTCATCGAAAAGAACGAGTGTTTTTAATTCTTTATGGGTTTTACTTCGGAAACAGATGCAATGGTAATCCCAAGGCAGCCATAGCCGCTTCACCCATTCCTTCATTAAAGGTGGGGTGCCCGTGCACCTGGTGAGCCACCTCTTCCAGGCAAGCTTCCATTCCAATAGCCAGAGCACCTTCGGCAATAAGGTCCGTTGCCCGGTCGCCCAGGATATGCACACCGAGAATTTCATTTGTTTCTGCCGTTGCAATAATTTTAATAAATCCTTCCATTTCATAGTCCGCTAACGCTTTTCCCAAAGCTTCATAAGGGAACAAACCTACCTTTATATCACCTCTCGTCTTCCGAGCTTCCTGTTCTGTTATTCCAACACTAGCTGCCTCAGGGAATGTATATAAGCCACCTGGAATGCTTCGATAGTCCATTTTATTAGTCTGCCCCATGGCATTCTCAGCTGCCAACAAACCTTGATGAGCTGCCGTATGGGCCAGCATCATTTTAGCCGTAAGGTCACCTATGGCGTAAATACCAGAGACATTGGTCTCCAGATATTCATTGATTTCCACTGCCTTGTTATGGACCTTAATCCCCAAGGTTTCCAGTCCAATTCCTTCTACATTTGGCTGACGACCTGTTGCCACCAGAAGATTCTTCGTTTCAAGAAATTCTGGTATCCCTACTCCTGTGGCTGTCAGTTTCAATCCATCGCCAGCTTTTTCCACTTTTTTCAATGTTGCATCGGTGTATACGTTAATACCACGTTGTCTCAAAATTTCTGTCATCGCTTCCTGCACCAATTCATCTTCTCTGGGTAATATGGTGGGAAGCATTTCCATCATGGTTACTTTACTGCCCAATGCTTCAAATAAAATAGCAAATTCTACAGCGATAACACCGCCACCCAGTATAGTAAGCCTTTTCGGTATTTCTTTAAAGGAAAGAGCCCCGGTACTGTCTACTACCTGTGGCAAATCCAAACCAGAAACAGGAGGCATCATTGGCCGTGATCCTGTTGCCAGTATTAGTTTATCAAAAGAAATATCCTGAACACCCTCTTCTGTAGCTACCTTCACTGTCTGGCTATTTTTAACAATCCCTCTTCCAGCAATGGTACTGATCCGATGAGCCGCCAGGAGCATTTCCACATTAGCGGTAAGCTGCTCAACCACTTCTTTTTTTCGTTGCATCAATTCTCCAAAATCAAGTTTCATCTGAACATCGATTCCATAAGCTTCCATTTTTTCCTGTTCATGGAGCCATCGAGCTGCTCTCAGCAGAGTTTTTGTAGGAATGCACCCTGTATTAAGGCATACACCGCCTATTTTTCTTTCTTCTATTATGGTGACTTCTGCACCTAGCTGGGCCCCTCGTATAGCCGCTGCATAGCCACCGGGACCGCCGCCCAGAATTACCAGTTTCATCGTTGCCCTCCTTTGCTAAACCAGCGCCATGCCGGGTTCTTCGATGGACTGATTCAGCGTTGTCATAAACCTCGCCGCTGCCTGGCCATCTACAATCCGATGGTCAAAAGACAGAGAAAGCCACATCATCGGACGTCTTAATAGCTCATCCCCTACAAAAACCGGCTTATCTACCATTCGCCCCACGCCCAAAATAGCACATTCAGGAGGATTGATAATGGGGGTAAAGACATCGACACCTTCCATTCCAAGATTTGTAATGGTAAAGGTTGCACCGGATAGTTCGTCAGACTCCAGACGGTTAAATTTTGCTTTCTGTGCCAACTCTCTCATCTCATCATGTATTTCACTAATGCTTTTTCTATCTGCATTTTTTACTACCGGCACCATTAGTCCATTTTCTAAAGCAACAGCAATGCCAAGATGTACGCCTTGATGCCGATATAATAATCCGTCCGCAAACTGAGCGTTCAGATCGGGGTGTTTTTGCAAAGCTTTTGTTGTTAATATCGCCAATAAATCCGTAAAAGAAACTTTCTGATTTCGATCATTCTTAATCTTTTCCTTTAACGCTTTTAATGCACTGACATCTACTTCCCGGGTAATGGTCACGTGAGGCGCCTGCTGCCAACTTTCCTGTAAACGTTCTGCAATCACTTCCCGAAGGCCTTCTAGTGGTACACCTTGAATATCTCCATCTTGTTCCTGAACCTCATCAGAAACAGGTAGTTGGTAGTTTTCTACATCTTCTTTCGTAATTCTGCCTTTGGGGCCTGTTCCTTCGATGTTTTCCAACGGAATTCCTTTTTCTTCCGCCAGCTTCTTTGCCACCGGAGACACACGAATTTTATCGTCAGAACGACGGGCTGCCGCTGCAGGTTTTGCCGCTGGCACTGCTTTTTTGTCTGGTTTTTGTTGATTTGCAGGCATTTCTGTTTCGATATCAGAAATATTCTCATCCGCTTCTGCAATAATTCCTAAAAGGGCTGATACAGGTACTTTCGCTTCTGCCGGCGCTACAATTTTTCTAAGAATCCCATTACCGGGAGATTCTATTTCGTTGTTAATCTTATCCGTTGACACTTCAAAAAGAGGTTCACCTTTTTTGACGGACTCTCCCTCTTGTTTTAACCATTTACTTACGGTCCCTTCTTTCATTGTTAGACCCAGTTTTGGCATAACAATTTTTACAGCCATTGAATCAACTCCTTATCATAGATCATCAAGTTTCTGGCAGTAGACAACTTCATCACTTTTTGCAGATTAACCACTCTTGGCCCTTCCAGATTAAGCATAATGGAAGCGGTATCCTTCCTACCTATTTCTACTTCTCTTTCGCCATCTAGTGCAATAACACCTGGCGTTTTACAGATGGTCATTTTTTGGTCTGGCAAGATCCGACTGCTTTTTTCAATAGAAACCTTCCTTATTAAGCCAGGGGCAATAGGAGCCAGTATCGCCCCACCTCCTTTGCCTAATGTCAGCCTTAGTCCTTCCGATTCCAAAGGATCCAAGGGGTCCAAGAATCCACCCAAGGCGGATAAACCAATGTTATGCGGCTGGGCACGGGTTAAGAATACTTCCGATACATTTTCTAAATCCCAAATCGCCCTGCTGCCAATAAATATTTCTTTTGAGGTTACAGCATCCACCAGTGCATGCTCTACCAATACATCATTTTTGAAAATGTCCAGCTTTTTATGCTGTTCAACACCCTGTTGAAGCTCCGAGTTTTTTGCCATTAATCCTGCTACTAATCCAGCCACAGTGCCCTCAATAAACTGGGGAAAAACGTTGTTGGTTCCGGTTGAAATTGGTATCAATGGAATATTCATGCTTCCCTTTGTAACAGCTCGATTGGTGCCATCGCCACCCATGGTGATGATTACCTTAACTCCTATAGACTCCATCATAGTAGCCGCATTGCCGGAATCTATCTGTGTTCCATCAATGGGCATATCCAAAACAGATACCCGCTGGGTATCAATCTTGTGTCGAAGTTTGCAAATGGCCTGATCTCCAAGGCCGTAACTGTCCGGCATTATATAAATATGATCAACATTCACGGCCAGGGCTCCAAGAATCAGCCGCTCGACAATATTGATTTTTTCCTGATTATCAATGACAGTACCATAGGCCACCAGCCGGCGTATATCCCTGCCAGAAGCCGGATTAGCTATAATTCCTATGCTTGCCATAGGGTTCATCTCCTTTTTGAAGAAGAGTGACAAAGCCGCCGACAATGGCGGCTTTGTCTAAGAGAGGGAAATGCTACATGATTTCTTTAATGACTTTTGCAATCCGATCGGCGTTCGGCACAACATATTGTTCTAAAATTGGATTAAAAGGAATTGGTACATTTAGAGCTCCTACTCTTTTAATCGGTGCATCTAAATCATCAAAACATTCATCCGCTACCATCGCTGCAATCTCAGCACCAAATCCACTTCTTTTAACAGCTTCGTGTACGACAACTAATCGATTGGTTTTTGCAACAGACGTCTTAATAGCTTCTACATCCAGTGGCACTAATGTTCTTGGATCCAACACCTCCACCGAAATGCCTTCTCCCGCCAACACCTCTGCTGCTGACAGTGCCTGTGGAACCATTCCGCCAAGCGCCACTACTGTTACATCATCACCTTCACGGTGAATTTTTGCTTTGCCGAAAGGAATGGGTTCAATCCTTTCAGCCACTTCGCCTTCCATGCCATACAACACTTTATTTTCGAAAAACATGACCGGATTTTCATCTCTAATGGAGGTAATCAATAATCCTGCATAATCTTCCGGTGTTGATGGCATCACCACTTTAACACCGGGAACATGGGTCATCCAGGCTTCTAAAGATTGAGAGTGCTGAGCTGCTGCTGAAATACCACCACCATAGGGCATGCGCAGTGTCATTGGCACTTTTGCTTTCCCACCAAACATATAGCGCATTTTTGCTGCTTGGTTGACAACCTGGTCCATTGATACGGTGAGAAAATCATTGAACATCAGCTCTGCTACCGGTCTCATCCCAACGGCTGCCGCTCCCACCGCCGCTCCAACAATAGCGGTTTCTGAAATAGGGGTGTCTCTTACTCTTTCTTCACCATATTGACTAAACAGGTCACCTGTGACACCAAAGCACCCACCAAACTGTCCTACATCTTCACCAAGAATAAAGACACGGTCATCCCGTTCCATTTCCTGACGGAGGGCTTCTCGAATCGCTTCTGCACATGTCATTTTAGCCATCAGGACCACACCTCCTCTACCATATCTGTGTAAACATCCTGAACTGCCTCTTCCACGGCTGGATCCGGACTTTCCTCCGCAAACTTAATAGCCTTTTCTACCTGATCCGTTACTTCGTCGTCGATGGCGTTCAATGCTTCTTCTTTACAGATTTCCATTTCCAACAGTTTCTTTCGGAATCTTCCAATAGGCTCTTTTGCTTTCCATTGCTGTACTTCTTCGTCTGGCCGATAGTTAGTTGGATCTCCTTCAAAATGCCCTCGATGGCGATAGGTTTTACATTCAATTAGGCTTGGTCCTTCCCCACTTCTCGCCCTCTTAACGGCTTCTTTAATCGATTCGTATACGGCTACCACATCGTTGCCATCAACCGTTACTCCAGGAATACCATAAGCCACTGCACGATCTGAAACGTCTTTAATTTTCTGGTGTTTTTCCTGACTGAGAGAAATTCCATACATATTATTTTCGCATACAAACACCACTGGTAAGTCCCACACAGAAGCAAGGTTAATCCCTTCATGGAAAGTGGATTGATTGGATGCACCATCTCCAAAGAAACAAACTGTAACATCATCTTTTTTCTGAAGTTTTGATGCCAGCCCTGCACCTGCCGCAATGGTGAAGCCACCACCAACAATTCCATTAGCACCAAGAATTCCAAGATCCACATCGGCTATATGCATCGATCCGCCTTTCCCTTTACAATATCCGGTGGCTTTTCCATACAGTTCTGCCATCATTTCGTTTAACTGGCCGCCTTTCGCTATCAAATGACCATGACCTCGGTGAGTACTGGTGATATAATCTGTCGTTTTCAGATTACTGCATGTTCCTACGGCTACGGCTTCTTCGCCCAGATAAGAATGAACAAATCCAGGAATTCTACCTTCTGCAAACAGTTCTGTTATCCGCGTCTCAAATATTCTTATTTCCTGCATTTTGCGATACATATTTAGTAACAGATCTTTTTCCATTTCCATTCACACGACACCTCCTCGTTTCAATCCACTGCAACGGAAACTTCAACACACGCATTGACTACTACCACACTATCGTCAACATCACCAAACCCCTGGACATATAAACCTGGAACAGCCATCCCTCCTTTCCTTACTTGAATGGATTTTTGACCTACAGGAAGTACTGATAAAACTTCTGATTCCTGTATTGCTTCCGGATTAGGGCAAGCAATGGTGACATGAACCCGAATTTCATCAAAATCCTGAATTCCGAGCACTTCCTCCAAGCCACAAAGACAGCTTCGCCGAATAGCATCTTCTACAGCTCTTTTGGCTGCTTTTGTCATATCCTGACCATGGAGATCCGCACCAAAACCCAGTTCAATAATATACCGTTTCCACACCAGCCATCACCCCCTTTGATTCTTCCAGTTATTAGTAATGCATTTTTTATGCCAATATTCCAAAAAAACACAAAAAAAAGATTCATCGCATTAACCCTGTTGAAAATGCAATGAAACCTTTTTATTGATACTATTTTTTAATAAGCAATGAATCTATTCAAACGCCTTTCTTTTCGTCCTGATTCCTAACACTTTTTCTCCTCTTCTTCAGAAGAAGCCATTTCAAAGGCTTGAATCAATTGTTAGAAAATAGAACATGTCTTATTTTCTAACAATGTGTTTTTTATCAACTGTTCCTCTTCTTCATTGATGACAAATACTTACGTTGGCTTGTTGATATGATACTTTTTCATTTTTTCATACAGAGTGTTCCTGGCAATTCCCAACTCTTTTGCCACTGCTGTTATTTTGCCATTATGACGATGAATTGATTTAATAATAGCTTCCGCTTCTATTTCCTGTAAGGATTGAATCAATTCACCTTCTTTTTCCCAGTATCTTTGATGTGGCCCTTTCTCTAAATAGGCTGGCAATAATTCCACTGTCAAGACTGTGCCTTCCAACATATTAATGGCATATTCTAGGACATTCTCTAACTCTCTTACATTGCCAGGCCATTGATAAGATTTCAGTTTCTGGTAGAGCTGCTCTTCAATACGATGAACCTGCTTCCCTAATTTCAAGGCTATTTTATCGCAAAAATAATCAACCAACTGGTGAAGATCTTCGCCTCTTTCTCTTAATGGTGGAATTGTCACTGTAACGACATTCAATCGATAAAACAAATCTTGCCGAAATTCCCCTTTCTCAACTTCTTGCTGAAGATTTTTATTCGTTGCTGCTATTAAGCGAACATCTACCGGAACAGCATATTCTCCACCAATTCGCAGAACACTATTTTCCTGTAACACACGTAATAAATTCACCTGCATGTCCAATGGCATATCTCCAATTTCATCTAAAAAAAGCGTTCCACCATCAGCCAATTCAAATTTGCCAGGGCGACCACCTTTCGATGCACCGGTGAAAGCACCTTCCCTATATCCAAAAAGCTCACTTTGAATCAACTCTCTTGGCATGGCTGCACAGTTTAAGGCAACAAAAGGTGCATCCCTCCTATCACTGGCATTATGAATAGCCTGAGCGATCATTTCTTTTCCTGTCCCACTTTCTCCCAATATCAAAACCGTTGAAGGACTTTGAGAAACACTTTTCCCTTTCTGAATCACTTTTTTTATTTTTATGCTGTTTCCGATGATATCTGTAAATCGATATCGTGCCTGAGAACCAGCTATTTTATTAATCATATGATGCACCTGTTTCATCTCTCTAAATACTAAAACGGCCCCTCTCACTTTCCCAGACCTGCTTAGGATAGGTGTTGCACTATAGGTGCAATGAATTTGTTTTTGATCTTTTTCAATTTGTAATTCTTCTTCCAGACAACGCTGGCCTGTTTCTAACACTTCCTGAATGTGGTGTTTGCTTTTCAGTACATCCTGGATTTGAGAACCTATCAGTGTACTGGCGTGAGTTTCGAACATTCTTGTAAACGCTGCATTAACATGTGTAATCTCACCGCTTTGACTGACCGACATAATGCCTTCTGAAATACTACTCATGACAGCGGTCAAATGTTTATGAGCTTCTAACAATTTTTCCTGCGTTTCCCCTTTATGTAACTGGTTTTCAATCGCTCTTACAGCGGCTACCACCATGCCTTGATCCCTTTTATAATCTCGCTCTACAGAGCAGGACAAGTTTAAACAGCCAATCATTTTACCGGAGTAAGCATGAATTGGAGCTGCTGAGCAAAACCAAAGATGATGTTTTAAACAAAAATGCTCCGCACCTGCAACCTGCACGGGTTTATCCAGCGCTAAACAAGTACCGATGGCATTGGTTCCAACAGAAGCTTCACTCCAGTCGGCTCCTACCATAAAATTCATTGATGTTGCTGATCTTAATACTTCATCATCTCCAATCATTTCCAGTATTCTTCCACCTTCATTCGAGAGTACTACCACAAAACTATTCCCCTGGACACTTTTATAAAGTGTTTTCATAATGGGTCTGGCGATATCGATTAAGTTTTTCTTCTCTTGGAGCAGAAAAGATAACTTCTGCCGACAAAAAACATCTTTGCAAGTACCATTATAAGGATCTACAGAAAAGCTCATACTCCTATTCCAGGAATCAGCAATGTCGTTGCGGAGAAGCTCATGAGGTGGTACTCCATGAATAAGACAGGATTCCCAGGCTTTCCTGGCCATGTCATTTTCTGAAGCTATCGATTGATAATCCATCTATACCCCTCCAAAACCTTCTTTTTTCTTGTAATTTGTTATATCCATCAGAGTTCCTACGAGCCTTATCGGTTGATTATTCTGATTTCTTTCTACTATTTTTCCTTTCACTTGAACCCATATGTATTGCTCTTCTTTATTCTTAATTCGATATTCGTTATTATATAGTTCTTTTTTTCCTGCTAAAACTTCTTCTGTCTTTTCTTTCACTTTCCTCTGATCATCTGGATGAATTCGCCGAAGATATTTTTCCCGGTCACCAATAAATTCCGTTGCTTCAAATCCAAGCAACGACTTAAATGTACGTGTAAAGTATAGTTGATTACTTTTAAGGTTCCAATCATAAATGATTAGCCCGGTACCTTCTATCGCATGTTCCCACAATTCTTCATGCTGCCGTGCTATCATTTCTTTTTTTTGCAACTCATCGTATTGATCTCGAAGTTCTTCCAAGGCTGCTGTCAGAACTTCTTTTGTATTTTCCAATTCTTCACATGTATGTTTTAACTCTGCTGCCGCTCTTCTCGTTTCTATTTCTTGGTATCCCATTTCTCCTAGCATCTCTGCTTGACTACATAAATACTCCATCATATGCTTCACTGTTTCTTTGTTATAGATAGGAACACTTTTCAAAGCCTCAAGGTATTGGTGCTCATCAAAGTCATGATGCTTTGCTTGTTGACGAAAAAACACCATATCCGGTTCTTCTAATAAAAACTGTCCTGTATACACGTTTGCTACATGTTCACCATGCACAAAAATTCTGGTAGCCGCATCTATTAAGCCGTTTTCGCAGTAATAAATAACATATTTCTCACCGTCTTTTAACCGTTCATTGATTCGACAGTCACTGATACCACAACGTTTTTGAGTGTTATGATTTTTTCGATGAAAATCAAGACAAATTGAACGCCAGCCTGAAGAAGTTAAAATGTTGCCTTCCAGATCCAGGATCGCCGTTAAAATACCTGTTGCATCATAGAGCAAATCCATCATTCTTTGGATTTTCGAAATGTCTACCAAGTCAACAAAATGGTATCGCACGTTTTTTCCTCACTTTCATTACCCATTTTTTACTATATAAAAATCCTCATCGTCAGCATATCATATTTGTTCGTCATCGGCTATGCAATTTTCTGACAACAAGGAATGTTCCTTCCCGTATTCCTGTGGCCAAAAAAACTCCACCAAAAGTTAAGGGTCTCTTTTATGCTACTTAATCATCAAAACCCCGTTTACCTATCTCCGGGGTTTTGATGATCATCCTCATTCTCCTATAGATGCAAGATAATTTATTAGATCTGCTCTTGCAATGATTCCACAAAGCTTTCCATTTTCCTCCAATACTGGAACATGATTAATTTTTTTCTTTTTCATGATTTTTGCAATATCCGTCCCCAGGGTATCCTTTTGAACCGTTACGACTTTTCGTGACATTAGTTTTTCTACCTTTGTTTTTTCCAGCAATTCAAAACCCTGCTTATAGTCGTATATGTCTCCTGGGTTTTCATAGGGCGAAATCCATCCGGAAGAATCTAGCATTGGAACTACATGAAGCGTACTGCAATACTCTACAATATCAGTTTCTGAAAGTATGCCCACTAATTTTTCTTCCATATCTACTACCGGGAGTGCGCTGATTTTATAATCAGCAAAAATACGTACCGCTTCTTTCAGGGTGGTTCCTGTGGTAACACTAATTACCTTGGCATTCATAACATCTTTTGCTTTTACTTTCATCCAATCGCCTCCCCTTGATCATCTATCGACTCATTTACCTTATTATTTAAGTATTACCCGTTTCCTTCACAGAATATCTTTTATTTTGATAGGAGACGCTTATCTTTATAAGGTAACGTTTTTAGCCTTTATCTGATGCCTATCACCAGATGATCCACAGGGGAGATCTATTGATTCATCACGCATTCAGCTACATTATCTATGATTGAGGCTGTTGAGCAGCCGTTTTATTCACAGGCATTTTAATCTCAGAAGTTGATTCTTCATACAAAGCATTGTTATGTTCACCAGAGGAGAATATCGCAAATCGTGTGCCCAAAGGACCTGTTAACTCACAAAAGGTAACCGCTGCCAACTCGATAGCTGTAATAATGGCCGCAATTTCAGGAAATCGACCCTGGACCAACATGACCAGACCAATGGTGACACCCGCTTTTGAAAACATCGCAAAGCCCAAATATTTCTGAACAACTGTTGGTGCACCCGAAACTCTTGCTCCTACAAAGGCACCACCTACTTTACCAATGCCTCTTGCAATAATATATACTAAAGCTACCTGCCAGTTTGCAGCTAGCACGTCCATATGCAGACTTGCACCTGCAAGGGTAAAGAACACAATGAAAATGGGTAGATCTATCTCATTAATAACAGATATAGTCTGTGGTTTGCTAGAAAGATTGCTAAAGAAAAAACCTACCGTCATATTGGCTAAAAGCGGGGACAAATGAAAGGTATTCGCAATACCACTTACCAGTAGCGCTAATCCTACAAAAACAACAATCTGGTGCTGTTTGTCATTCAGTTTCTTTACGATCAGCGTCAAAGTAATCCCAGCAATTGCTCCCAGTCCAACAGATCCTATCAATTCAATGGCTGGTTCAGCAAACATATGGATACCTAATGTAAAGGTTCCATCTAACAACATTCTTGCTATCGCAGCAGAAACCCCAAAAATAACAATGCAAATTGCATCATCAACCGCCACGACACCAAGCAATGTAGTCGTAAATGGCCCTTTAGCTTTGTATTCCCTTATTACAGCTACAGGTGAAGCAGGCGCCGTAGCCGTTGACATAGCACCCAATAAAATAGAAACAGGTAAAGATAAATTTAGTAAAAAATACATGGTTGAGAACACTACTACAAAGGAACCTGCCACTTGAATGACTGCCGTTCCAACGATAGTTTTTCCAAGATGTCTAATCTTCCTAATCTCCAGCTCCCCACCAATCATTAAGGCAATAAGGCCTAGTCCCAGTATTTTTATAAGGTTAAACTCCGTATTTAATTCGTTTGGAATAATGCTTAAAAAAGAAGGCCCTATAAGCAGTCCCGTAAGCACATATCCAGCTACCATTGGCATTTTAACTAACTTGGCCAGGCGGCCACCAAAATATCCTAAGAGCAGCAACATTGAAAGTCCTAGCGTTTGATCATAAATAGTCATTTTTTTCCTCCATTATCCGAACCTATAATTGTGTTAATACGTCCAGGCGATGATTCATAGATCGTCCGGGCAAGAAGGCTGATAACTCACAGATTATCATTTTGTGATATCAGTCTTTCATAAAGTCGAAGCATCTCTTCGTTTACTAACGTGTTTATTCAATTAATGAGTCTGTTAAACCACTAGCAGCGGAAACAGGCATTATAAAATACATTCCAGTGTTTGGTTCATTCAAATCACCAAGCACTTGATATATTCGCTGAATCACCTTGTCTTTTTGAACTTCTGTGTTTAGAACCATAAAGATTGTCAGGTTATTCGGTCGACAATCTTGGAGAATTTTTCGTAACCCTCCAAAAATTGGCATTGTATCACACAGTGTACGTCCCATTCCAGTTGACTCTAATACGGTAGCACCACTAATTCCATCTTCTAAAAAGCCTTCCATTAATTCATTAAGACGTTCTGGCTGGTTTAATACGAGAAAAAGAACTTCCATTTTTTTCACCTCCTTTAAAAAACAATCTAAAAAACCGCCCTAAGAGGCGGTGTCGACAGACGGGTATTTGAGGTATCAGCAAATTGCCGGTATCGGAAACACCTAGCTGTATCAAATAGTCAGCTTAATAAAAACTGATCATTTTTGCTTACAGTGGGTCTGCGACTAATTTTGTTAAAATAATGTCTCTTACAACCTCAGTTTACGCCTGTTCTATCAGTGTGTCAAGAAAGAAGCCATAATGTCTATTTTCTGAATCGAGCGTCTATTCATTGTGAAATCAAGTTGAAATTCATGCCTAAAATAGATACACTACTATTAACAAATCTATGCTATCCTTGATGGATATCGTAGCATGTAGCTTTTGGCTGTTAGTTGCTTTTGGCGTAAACGAATCTTTACACGTTTTTGTCTTCAGTACGCTAAAAACCTTTGCTCACTGTACTTAAAGGAGGTCCTTATGAACAAAATCATACGTATTCAAATGGAAACTGGCGAAATAAAGGAAGAGTATTGTTCCAAAGAAGAACAACTACTTGCTGGGCGAGCATTAACCAGTAAGGTGATATCAGAAGAAGTCAATCCTCATTGTGATGTGTTTGGTAGCCACAATAAACTAGTATTAGCAGCCGGATTATATGCTGGCACCACTATTTCTTGCGGAAACCGACTCTCTATTGGTGGGAAGAGTCCTTTAACCGGTACGATCAAAGAAAGTAATGCGGGTGGAAATATGGCTTATAAAATGGGAAAGCTAGGTATTCGTGCGATCATATTTGAAGGTCTTCCTCCTAAAGAATCACTTCAATTTCTTTATATTTCTGAAGAAAAAATGGCATTACTGCCAGCGAACGAATATAAGGAAATGCCAATTTATCCAGCAACAAAAAAACTTCGTCATCAATTTGGTGATAAGGTTGGTATTTCCATTATAGGACCAACCGGCGAACGCAGGTCACTGGCTTCTGGAATTGCCAATACAGACAACGAAGGAAGACCCTCTCGGTATTGTGGAAGAGGCGGCTTAGGCGCTTTGATGGGAAGCAAAGGTATTAAAGCTATTGTGTTGGATGACTCTAATGCAAAAGGAGTAACTATTGAAAACGCCGCATTGCTTAAAAAAACACAAAAACAATTGAACAAAGAAATTCTGAATAATGAAGCCCTTGGGCGGTTTACAAAATATGGTACAGCAGGTATGGTTGATATTACCAATGCCTTAGGCGCACTACCTACGCATAATTTTTCTCGGGGAGCTTTTGATCTGGCAAAGGCAATTAATGGAAATAATTTGCACGAAGTGATCACTCAACGAGGAGGAGTTGGAAACCCTTCTCATTCCTGCATGCCAGGTTGTGTCATTCGTTGTTCAAATGTCTATCCAGATGATCAGGGAAAAGAAAAAGTATCACCTCTTGAATATGAAACCATTAGTTTGCTAGGTTCAAATTGTGGTATTGGTAACTTAGATGTCATTGCAGACTTAAATTATCGATGTAATAATTTAGGCCTTGATACTATTGATACCGGTGGAGCTATCGCCTTGGCCATGGAAGCTGGGGTTATCCCCTTTGGCGATGAGCTGGGCGCCTTAAATCTATTGAATGAAGTTGAGCAAAACACCTGGCTAGGACGAATCATCGCATCTGGTGGCGTGCGGACCGGGCAAATACTAGGTGTACGGCGTATTCCAGCTGTAAAGGGTCAAATAATGGCTGCCTATGACCCACGAGCCATCAAAGGGCTCGGTGTTACTTATGCAACTTCTACCATGGGTGCTGATCATACGGCAGGTCAAACGGTCAGAATGCCTATTGAACATCACCATGCCAAAGGTCAAGTAGAAGCATCTCAAAAGGCTCAAATTACAAACACCATGCATGACTGCATTGGTACCTGTTTATTCCTAAATGGAGCATTAGCAAACCATCCAGAGTGGCTTAGCGATATGATAACGGCTATCCATGGTATTACCTGCTCCTATGAGGAATTATTATCCATTGCTAAACAAACACTTTTGTTGGAGCGAGACTTTAATCAACGTGCTGGATTTAGTGATCAGGATGACCACTTACCGGAGTTTTTTTACATTGAAGAAAACCCTGATTCTAAAACTGTCTTCGATGTCTCACATACAGAAATGAAAAAAGTATTTGATTTTGAGTAAAGGTGGTTACCTAAATTGATAAACGTTACTGTCACATGGATTTCCAGTAATAAAAAAGATCAGCAAGTGACACTTTCAGACTCAGCAACTGTCCAAGAGTTGCTTGACCTTCTTTGTCTTAACCAGCATGACTATTTGATTATTGTGAAGGGAAGCAACAGATTGGCAAACTATCCACTATCTGATAAGGACATCGTCAAAATTCTTTATTCAATGGCAGGTGGCTAAAACGTCACGATGCTTATCTATTCAACACTTCCCTATTTGTCCATATTATTAGCATTGAAAATGCTGGCTTCCTTTTTAGGAAGCCAGCATTTTCATTAAATAAAATCATTCTTCATTTGATTTAGATCTGACAGGTAAAAGACCGGTCCATCTTTACAGACATAGAACTCATCTAAATTGCACCGACCACATTTTCCAACTCCGCATTTCATTTTGTATTCAAGCGTCGTAACAATTTGTTCTGGCTTGAATCCAATTTTTTCTAAGGTTTGTAGAACAAATTTAATCATAATAGGTGGCCCACAGGTTACGGCCACTGTATCGGATGGATCGGGAGACAGTTCTTCCAGATACTGGGGAACAAAACCGACAAAGCCATCCCAACCCGGACTTTCCACGTCCACCGATAAGTTGATTTGAAAGTTGTTTTCTTTAGGCCATTGATCAAAAATATCTCTTTCAAAAATAAGGTCATCCGTTGATCGGGCCCCATAAATTAATTGTTTTGCATCCGGATATTCTTCTGGCCTGTCCAATGTATACTGAATTAAGGATCGAAGTGGCGCCAGTCCAATCCCGCCTCCAATAAACAGGAGTTTTTTTCCTTTAATACGTTCTACCGGAAAATTATTTCCATAGGGTCCCCGTATACCAACAGTTTGTCCCGGCTCTAACTGATGAAGCACTTCCGTCAGCTTCCCTACTCTTTTAATACTAAATTCCATATAATCTCTTCCTGGTGGAGAAGTAATTGAAAATAAAGCTTCCCCAATGCCTAAAAGAGAAATCATCGCACATTGACCTGGCATATGATCCAGTGGTGTTTCGGGTCTTAGCTGGAAGGTTTTGACATCACTACTTTCAGAGATGATGTTGATGACTTCTGCATTGATTGGCATTAATGGATTATTTGTCATGGTCTTCTCCTCCTATTCTGTTCAAAACCGTATCCATAGAGATACCTACAGGACATTTATTACCACATCTTCCACAGCCAACGCAGCCCAACGCTTCCTCATTTTTCACATAATAACTAAGTTTGTGATAAAAGCGGTTCTGAATCCGATCTTTACGGGTAGGTCGCGGATTATGACCACCCGCCATCCGGGTATAATCCGGGAACATACATGAATCCCAGGTTCGATAACGCACTCCCTGTTCTTTTCGTTGGAAGTCTCTAATGTCATAACAGTGACAGGTTGGACAATAGAAAGTACAGGTAGCACAACCAATGCATCTCATTGCTAACTCTTCCCAGAAAGGATCATCAAAATGTTCGTCCATCGCCTTTTGGATTTCGGTACCATCCAAAGACTTTGAAACCGGTACAGAAGGATCTGGAAAATCCTTCGTTTCTTTCAGCCCATTTTCTATCAATGCTTTCGCTAATTGATTTCCTTTTTCTGTCTGAGCTTTCAGTATCACTTGTCCACTAGCCTTTTCTTTGCTCATCAGAAGGTCAGCTGTTTTCGTGTCACGACAAACACCAAAATCGTCGCATCGGCAGTGTTCTCCCATTTCATCGCATTGATTTACGATTAATATCGTGTTATTCCGCTTTTCCTGGTACAAGCCATCAACAGGCTCTTTAAGAAACACCTTATCGATCAGCTCTAAACTCATGACATCGCATGGTTTTGCCCCTAGAATAATTTGCGGAATAGACGCTTCAGGTACTTCTACCTTCAGCTCTCCCTCTTTTTTTGTAAATTCAATATACACTTCAGAATCAGGGAATAAAAAGGGCTTTACAGAGCCTAATGGAGGCTGGTTTCGTAAAGATATCCTCTCTACCTGTTCTTGCTGCTCTGTTGACATCTGTGATATTGGCCTGTAGTGTTCAACGCCATCTTCTGCTGTCGGTGCGATGACCAAGTATTTGGACGTTAGCTGGTTAAGGGCTTTTAACAGTTGTTGAAAATCATCCGCTGCTATAATAGGGTTCATTTTTTGCCCTCCTTTCCAAAAAAGTCCGGTTCTTCTGCACTTGCATGAGAAAGTGGAGTAGGGACTTGGTCAACACCCGCTTGATATTCTCCATAAAATTTATTTAATTCTCTTAAAAGCTTCTGGTTTAATAAGTGTAGTGGAATTCCTTCAGGACACACCCTAGCGCATTCACCACACCCAACACATCTATCGGACACATGAAAAGCTCTTATCACTTGGTAAAACTGGTGCTGAGCCATTTGATCCTTAGCACGATCTATATAATCCGGATTTTCCCGATCAAAAACACAAACTCTGCACGTACAAACCGGACAAGCGTTGCGGCAACTATAGCATCTTTTGCATCGATTAAGTTGACGTTTCCAAAACTCAAACCGTTCTTCCTTGCTCATTTTCTCTAATCGGTTAATCTCTGTAAAACTATCTTCATGACTTAACGGGCCATTTTTCATCTCTTCTGAAGTTTCCGCCCCTGTTACCAGAAAATCTACGGCTTCTTTTTCCGGCGCTCTATGTTGACAGTGCAAGCAAAAAGGCGATGTCTCTTCTTCCCATTTCATGCCAGAACATTCAACACCAATTAAAGTAATCAGCTCTCTTTGAACTCGGCTTTCATCAACCATTAGCTTAAAAGCCCGATAATCGCACCCTTTAATGACTAATGCTACTTTTTTATCCTGAAAGCTTTCTTCCAATAAATACTTTGAAAGTGCTTTTTCACTGTATTCATCAAAAATGAGCTGCCCTACATTTTCAGATGAGGTGACGATGCAGGGTACCGATTTTCCTGGTTGTTCGCCTTTGGTATACCCTAATACCAGATCAACTTCTCCTTCTTCTAAAAGGCTTGCAGCAATTTTTTGAATTTCTTCCGTTATTTTACGCATCTTAGATCCCTCACTTTCTCAGAGGCACCCATTTTTTTAAGCTGGTTCGTAAAGCTTTCCACCGTTTCTTTAAATCGATCCGCTTCATTACCGGATATCCATTTAACCAACAGGCGTTCTTCCTCAAGACCCATAAATTCCATTAAGCTTTTTAGTAACATCATCCGTTTTCTGGTATGATAATTTCCTGTATCATAATGACAATCTCCAGGATGACAACCAGCGATCATAACGCCATCCGCTCCGTTTTGGAAAGCTCTTAACACCAACGAGCTATCTACTCGACTAGAGCAGGGAACCCTTATAATCCGTATGTTTTCAGGATATTTCAATCTACCTGTACCGGCCAGATCTGCTCCGGCATAACTGCACCAATTACAGCAAAAGGCGACCAGTTTAGGTTCAAATGATTCTTGCATCATAGCATATCCACCTCCGCCAATAATTGTCTTCCGGTGAATCCTCCGATATCCATGGCACCACTTCGACATAACCCGGCACAAGCACCACAGCCTTGACATAAAGCTCTGTTAATAGATGCTACCGGTCGCTGTCTTGTATTTCCGTGTACCCGTTCTGTGATCATTTCTTGGCTAATGGCTTCGTATGGACAAACCGGTTTACACTGCATGCATCCACTACATAAGTTTTCATCTACCATCGCCGTGGTTGGTACACCTTTTACTTGCCCTTTATTAAAGAGAACAATGGCTTTTGCTGCCGTTCCACTAGCCTGAGAAACAGCTTCCGGAATATCTTTAGGTCCCTGACAAACACCTGCCAAGTAAACACCCTGCGTTTGAGTTTCTACAGGCTTTAGTTTTGCATGAGCCTCTGAATAAAATCCATTCCGGTCTGAAGAAATCCCTAACATTCCAGCCAGTTTTTTAGCGCCTTCTTGAGGCTCAATACTGGTTGCCAGTACAACCAAATCAGCTTCTATTTCCGTCTGTTCACCCAAAGAACCATCATAGCCTCTTACCAACAAGCGATTTTCACTATCTCCTAAAGGTTCTACTTTAGAAACATGACCTCTCAAGTAGTTAGCTCCCATTTGACGGGCTCTTTCATAAAATTCCTCGTAATTCTTCCCGGCCGTTCGCACGTCAATATAAAACACATAACTTTCTGTATCTGGAAACTTTTCATTTAGTAAGATTGTATGCTTTGCTGTATAAAGGCAACATACTTTAGAACAGTAGGCATTCCCGTCATGTCTGTCTCTGGAACCAGCACACTGAATAAAAACGATTCTTTTTGGTGCTTTACCATTCGAAGGTCTATATAATTTTCCTTGTGTAGGCCCAGAAGCGTTAAGCATACGTTCTAGTTCCAAACTAGTGATCACATCAGGATGGTGCCCATAATGATACTCTCCTAAGTGAGTAGGTTCATTCAACTCAAAACCTGTTGCTACAATAATAGCTCCATAATCGTTTTCAATCAATTGATCTTCCATTTCATAGTTAATGGCATCTGTAGGGCAGATTTTCTTGCACAGCCCACACTTTCCTGTCTTAAAATAAATACAGCTTTTTCGATCAAGTACCGGTTTATTAGGAACCGCCTGAGCAAACAACGTATAAATAGCTTTTCTTTTACTATGACCTTGATCAAATTCGTTGCTTACCTTCGCCGGACATTTGGTTACACACTCACCACACCCTGTACATCTTTCTTCATCAACACTGGTAGCACGTTTTCGGATGGTCACATGAAAGTTTCCAACATATCCGGATACATTTTCCAGTTCTGAGTATGTGTGCAACGTAATGTTTTCATGAGTCGCTGCTTCAACCATCTTTGGTGTAAGAATACAGGCGGAACAATCTAGTGTTGGGAATGTTTTATCAAACTGAGCCATTTTCCCACCAATGGATGATTCTTTCTCCAGCAAATCTACTGGATAACCTGCATCAGCAATATCTAAAGCAGCCTGAATACCAGCAATTCCACCACCAATCACCAAAGCTCTTTTGTTTACTGATAAAGATTCTGCATGTAATGGTACCGCATAATAACTTTTTGCCACCGCTTTTTTGACTAAATCAATGGCTTTCACCGTTGCCTTCGCTTTATCTGTGTGTACCCAGGAACAATGCTCTCTTATATTAGCAATCTCTACATAATATGGGTTTAATCCCTTACGGCTCATAAGTTGCTGAAATGTGGCTTCATGCATACGAGGTGAACAGGCTCCTATTACTACTCGGTCCAACTTGTGTTCATCAATGGCATTTCCTATATCGGACTGACCCACTTCTGAACAAAGATACTGAACATCCTGCGTATAAACGACGTGAGGCATCTTTTCCGTTGCTTTTGCTACCTGCTCAACGTCTACCATGTTTTTAATATTACTTCCACACCAGCAGATGAAAACTCCTATTCTCAAATGGTTTCCCTCCCTACCTGGTCTATTTTAACGTCTAAACTTTCTCATATTAGCAATAACCGCCTGCCGTGGTACTCCTGCCGGTATTTCCGCCGAAACATTGGTTCGACCTCTTTCTCTCAAAATCATGGCACGGAAACCTTCCATAACTTTTGCCGGTTCAATATCCCGGGGACACCTGCTGGAGCACGCCAAGCATGAAGCACAAATCCACAATGATTTACTGTTTAGAACTTTTTCATATAATCCTAAATTGGTGAGCCACATCATTTGATGAGGCATATAATCCATTTCATCTGCAAAGGGACATCCCGAACTACATTTCATGCATTGATAACAATCTCTGACATCTTTTTTGATAATGTCGGCCAGTTCTTCACGCTGTTGACTGGCTGCTGTTTTCTGCGGAATGCGCATATGCCTCCCCCTTTCTCTCAAGGGCTTCCATGCCGCCCATTGCTTCTACGATGGGTACTGTCATATAGTTAATTGGCAATCGGTCTGTTTCTTCTATTTTCTCCTGACATTTTTCAAGATTGTATTTGCATAAAGGACAAGCTGTAATCATCTGGGTGGCACCTGCTCTTTTAGCCGACTCTACGAGCTTAAGACTCATTTGCCGACTGACACCTTCTTCCTGACAGGTATGATAAGAGCCACAACAGTCAGTACTATAGGGATAAGTAACGGTTTCGGCCCCTAAGGTGCGAACAATCTCTTCCATCAATTGGGGATTTTCACCATCAACTAAATTTATTTCCTTTTGTGGTCTTAAAAATAAACAACCATAATAACTGGCAATTTTTTCACCTTCCAAAGGTGTTGTTACCATTTCTTTTAATTTTTTCATTCCGACATAATCCCGAAGGACTTCCATTAAATGAAGTACTTTTGTCTGTCCCTGATATTCAGTTTCCAAGTAATTACCAACTCGTTTTTGAGCTTCTTCGTCATTTTTCATCCGGTAATTGACACGTTTCAGCACATGATAGCAGGCACTGCATAAGGTCAGCAGCCCTTCCTGTTGCTCTTCTTCTGTTTGAACCAGAGCCCTCACGGAAGCCAGCAACCCTACATATTCGTCCTGAGCTAACGGATAAACAGCACCACAACATTCCCACTCTTTTAGCTCTTTCGCCTCAATGCCCAGAGCTGCAAGGATTGCCAGTGATTCTTGTTCAAAACCGTCTTCTTTCTGTGCTCTTACGGTACAGCCGGGATAGTATCCTAGCATAGTATTCGCTCTCCTTTTTTCGGATTAACATTAACCCTTCAGTCTTGGATTCCGGTTTTCTGGTAGTGGAATAAGAATCGGTGATAACAGTTGCTTTTCGATGCCTGCTTCTTTCAATTCTTTTTCAAAGGCATCTACATGTTCGTCATTTAGTTCTGTGGACGCACCGTTCATTTCCATCGCTCTCGCTGCCGCATTGCGACCTGCTCTTCTTCCCATCACTAAAATATCCAACAAAGAATTCCCCATTAAGCGGTTCCGTCCATGAATCCCACCAGAGACTTCTCCTGCAACAAACAAGTTCTCTATTGTGCTTTCTGCTTGATCATTAATCAGCACCCCACCATTTTGATAGTGTAGCGTAGGATATACTAAAATTGGTTCTTTACGAATGTCGACACCAAACCTGGCAAACTGACGATACATGGCAGGTAACTCTTTTTCTATGGTGCCTTCTCCATGCAATTCTTCAATCATAGGAGAGTCAAGCCATACTCCTAGCATACCAGAAGGAGCTTTTATTCCGTTCCCCCGGTCACACTCCCTGATAATTGCTGATGCTTCAACATCACGGGTTTCCAAGTGATAAACAAACTTTTCACCATGAATATTAATAGGCGTAGCGCCTAGTCCACGAACTTTTTCAGTGATAAGAAAGCCTTCCACCTGCTCTGGAAAACAAGCTCCTGTTGGATGATATTGCACTGTATCCATAAAAGCTAATTTAGCTCCCGCTCTATAGGCCAGCACAAGCCCATCAGCCGTTGCTCCGTAATGATTAGATGTTGGAAAGTTTTGTGTATGTAATCTTCCCAATCCACCTGTAGCTAAAATAACTGTTTTTGCTTTTACTACCATATATTCTTCTGTTTCCATATTATAAAGAACTGCGCCACCAACTTTACCCTGGTTATCCTTCAAAAGTTCCATCGCTGCACAAAATTCCACCACATTAATGTCTCTACAGATCACTTCATCCCGTAAAGTTCTCATGATTTCAGCACCGGTGTAATCTCTTGCTGAGTGCATTCTCATTCTGGAGGTACCGCCACCATGTTTTGTTTTCATGGTTCCATCGGTATCTTTATCAAACATACATCCCAGATTTTCTAGCCAGCTAATTACATCTGGCGCATCACTTACCAGTGCTTTTACCAACTCCGGAATATTTGTATAGTGACCACCACCCATTACGTCCAAATAGTGTGTAGCCGGTGAGTCTGTTGGTTTATCTGCCGCCTGAATACCACCCTGGGCCATTACTGTATTAGCATCTCCAAAGCGTAATTTAGTAGCCATCATCACATCAGCACCGGATTCGTGGGCTATTAATGACGCTGCCGCACCAGCACCGCCACCACCAATAACCAGTACATCCACTTGACGATCAGGCCGGTTAATATCAAATTTGCTTTTATCCGCTATGGCATATGCTTCTAAAACGTCTGCCAGCTCATGTGGAAATCGTTCTCCTTTATTTGGTCCAACCAACGCTTCTCGAAATTGCTCCTGAATATAATCTGGATGATGATTTCTTAGTACATCCTGTTTTTCTTCCGGTGTCATTCTAGGGTAATCATGTCCCAGGCGTTGTGGCCTGGTGGCTTCTACTTTTTTGATCAGTTCTCGTAACTCAGGTGTATAACTCATGCTTCCACGCCTCCTTATTCTATATTGCGATTATCGTATTGATCTGCTAATGCTTCTTTGCTGGCATTCATTAATTCTTGCAGTGCTTCTTCATGCTTACCATCTTTTATTTCCTTTATCCGTTCCTGTAAATCCTCAGCTTTTGGAACTAAATAACGGCTATGAAGTCTTCGACTCAACAGGGCTACCTTATACTGAAGAATATTAGCCGGACATTTTGTTGCGCATAATCCGCACATTAGGCAGTCAAAAGACTCATCCGCTGCTTTTGATATTTCGCCCCGAATAGAATGAGCAATATACTTCATTACTTTAATATCTTGAGGACAAACATTGCTACAAGCATTACATCCTACACATTTTGTAATTTCAGGAAAAATTTCTGCCAACTGGTCGGCATCACCCTGCAACTCGTCTAATTGATACTGTACTTTGTGTGCTGGATAAAATGGAATTTGAGTCAGGTACATATCATTTTCTACTTTTGTCTGACAGGCTAATCCTACTTTTAACTCATGATCCCCCGCTACTCTGTATACAGTGGAGCAAGCTCCACAAAATCCAGCACGACATCCACATCCCCGGATAAGGGTATACCCAGCATACTCAAATCCTTTCATAATCGTTAACGAATCTGGCACCGTATACTTTTTTCCCATGATGTAAATATCTACCATGTTTTGACTTTGATTCTTTTCTTGACCTTTAACCTCTTTCGCCACCAATAACCCTCCTCTTTTTTCTATTGATTGCTTTTTAATTGTTTTATATTATTATCCAGGCCTGTATAAAAACTTCTAACCTTTTTTAGGAGTATTTCTTCCATCGAAAGCTAGAGCACATTACCCAAATACTTCGTACCGCTTATCTCTCTTGCAGAAGAGTAAGATTTAGCGACGGTAATCATTGGATAAAAAGCGGACCTGGTTTTTCAAGTTTGCTAAAGCTTCTTCTTTTCGTTTTTGATAAAGAATTCTATTGTTGGCAAACAAATTGTTTCCTTTGGTATCAATCGTCACGACCAAGGGACCTAATTCCTCCACCCTGCAAAACCACAAGGCTTCCGGCATGCCAAGTTCCAGCCATTCTACTTTTTCAATTGCTACTATTTGGTGGGCAATAGAAACAGCACAACCGCCAGGGATCATACAATGTATCACTTTGTTCCGTTGACAAGCTTCCGTTGTTCTTTTTCCCATTCCACCTTTCCCTACCATTAAGCGAATTCCGGTGGATTCCATAAATTCTTTTGCCAGCGTCTCCATTCTCATACTGGTCGTTGGACCAACAGAAATCATCTGATATTGTCCTTCTTCATCTTGTTTAACAATAGGTCCAGCATGAAACACAGCTCCGTTTTTAAGATTTGCCGGTATTTCATTCTTTTTTGCTAAAAAGTGCTGATGTGCCATATCCCGACTGGTTACGATGTGTCCATTCAAGTAAAATACATCGCCAATACTTAGTTTCTCTACCACTTCTTCTGTTAATGGAGTGCTGAGGATCCTTTTCATCACAATCCCCCTTTGTGAGATAAGATCTCATAAGAGCCATCTTTTTTGAAACGTATTACTCCTTTACGATGAACCCAACAACCAACACTGACAGCCACTGAAATTGTAGCCGGATGCCTTGCGGCTGTTTCCAAATGAACCCCCATTACAGAAGTTTTACCCGATAGTCCTTGTGGGCCAAAACCAATATAGTTAATACCTTCTTCCATAGCTTTTTCCATTTCTGCCGCTTTTTGATTTTGATTTTTGCTCCCTAGAGGACGAAGAATCGCTTTTTTCGAGAGCAGTGCTGCATTTTCCATAGATCCTGCAATTCCAACTCCTACAAGTAATGGCGGGCAGGCGTTAATTCCTTTTTCAACGATTGTATCATATACAAAATTCACCACACCCTCGTAGCCTTCTGAAGGCATTAGGGTAGTTGCTCTTCCCGGCATACTACTTCCACCGCCGGTCATATATAGTTGAATTTCCACCTCATCACTCTCATCCTTAATATCCCAGTGAAGAAAAGGAGTTCTTTCTCCTGTATTGTCACCAGAGTTTTCTTCATCAAAAATGGAAATAGCGTTCGATCTTAGGGGTGCTTCCGTTGTTGCTTTTTTCACAGCTTCTCTTAATACCTGTTTTAACTGATACTGATACGGATATTTTGAACCAACGTTTAGAAAGAAATTAATAAGTCCGGTATCCTGACATATTGGTCGATCCATCTCGATGGCTTTCTCTAAATTCTCGAACATAGAGCAATACATTTCCTTAGCCATTTTCTGGTCTTCCAATTCTCTCAGCTCTATCAATCTTTTCAAGACATCATCTGGCAAACGCTTACTCGTCATTGAAATAAACCGGGCCATTATTTCAGTCATTTCGCAAATCATTTTGGAGTTGGTCATCTAAATCCTCCTTCACTTGCTTTGAACTAACAGGATTGGATCCAATATCCATCTACATCATACTCCTGACTCTTAATTTTGTCAATAAATTATCAATCATTTTCTCCATTACTTTTCTATTTGTTTTAACTTGTCTTTATACTGCCTCTCTTTCATGAAGATTTTCATTTTAACGAAAGTCTTGCTATGTTCATTCTACATGTGGTAGTATGAGTCCACAATTACTTTTCTTGACTAGAAGGAATGATTATCATGGTTAACCAAATTAAAATAATGCCTGTTCGTGAACGTGTTGCGTCCGAGCTACGCAAAGCCATTCTTACAGAAGCATTTCCTCCTGGCACCGAGTTAACACAGCATAAAATTGCTGAAATGTTAGGTGTGTCAAGAATGCCTGTGAGAGAAGCTATTCAAATGCTTGCTTCAGAAGGGCTTATTGAAATGCGCCCCAATCGGAGTGCGGTTGTCCAGCAAGTTCCTGATGCTTTTATTCGTGAACATTTTGACATTCGAATCATATTGGAATGCGAAACTGTCGAAAGGGCTTGTTTACGTATAGATGATTTTCAACCACTAAAAAACATCCATGAACGTCATCGAAAGGCTGTTGAATCCGGTCTTTTAGAAGATATCCAGCATACTAATCAATCTTTCCATCTACTTCTTTGGGAAGCTTCTGGTAATGTCAAACTCAAAAACATGCTCATGCAACTTTGGAATGGCGTTACCATTAGCCGACCTGGCAGCAGTATTCTTCATTTACATGATGAACATGATAAAATTTTTGAAGCCGTAATCAATCGAAATACCAACGCTGCCCGCGATGCTATGAAAAGGCATTTGGAGCGTGGAATGCAAGATATTCTCAACCGACAAATTTATCGAACAAAGTAACATAAAGCAACCCGCTATAAAGCGGGTTTTTTTTATCGCATTTTTTTTGTTTGAACAAATTTTTCATGCCAGCTAAGAGAATCGCCAAGGGTGTGCGGCGTATGACATGATCCTTCTTTAGCTTTATTAAGGTATTCTTCCAAAGGTTTTTGATAATCTGGATGGGCACAGTTTTCAATAATCGCTTCTGCCCGCTGAACTGGACTAAGGCCACGAAGATCAGCAAGTCCTTGTTCTGTAACAATGATATTCACATCGTGTTCCGTATGATCTACATGGGACACCATCGGTACAATCGAAGATATATCACCATTTTTTGCTATCGAAGGTGTTGTGAAAATGCTCAAATAACTAGCTCTTGTAAAATCACCTGATCCGCCAATGCCATTCATCATTTTAGAACCCATGATATGCGTTGAATTTACATTTCCAAAAATATCCGCTTCAATTGCCGTATTCATTGCAATAGAGCCAATTCTTCTAATCACTTCTGGATTGTTACTAATTTCCATGGGACGAAGCAGCACTTTGCTCCGATATTCATCAAAATTTTGATAAAAACGCTGAAATCCTTCAGGCGAAAGAGTTAACGATGTTCCGGAAGCAAACTTAAACGTCCCTTCGTCCAGTAAATCTAGTACATTGTCTTGAATTACTTCCGAGTAAAAGATTAGATCTTTGAAGCGAGAATCAGAAATGCCTTTCAACACTGCATTCGCCACACTGCCTACACCAGATTGGAGTGGTAATAATTTTTCCGGTAAACGCCCTACTTCAACTTCCTTTTCAAAGAAGCCTATTAGGTTTTTTGCAATTTGACGACTGTTCTCGTCAACAGGCGCAAACCCGATAGGGTCATCTTCCAAGTCTGTTATCACAATGGCTTTAATTTTACTAGGATCCACTTCTATATAAGGCTTTCCAATTCGATCCACAGGATTGACCAAAGGTATTGGTTGTCTGTTTGGCGGATCTTCCGGCTGGTATATGTCATGAATACCACATAACTCTAAAGGTTTTTTGGTATTGATTTCGACAATTATATGTTCTGCCTCACTGCAAAACACAGGGCTAGCACCAATAGAAGTAGTCGGAACAATATAACCTTCTTCTGTTATTTGTGCCGCTTCCACTAAAGCTACATCTATTTTTCCGTAAAATCCATAACGAATTTGCTGAGAAAAATGACTGAGATGAATGTCAGCGTAATGAACATCACAGCTATTCAAAGCTTTTCTCATTGAGTTGTTGGTCTGATAAGGCATTCGCTTACTTATAATACCTGCTTCTGCAAAAATTCCATCAAGGCTTTGTCCTACAGAAGCACCCGTATATAAGTTGATCTTAAAATCCTCTTCTTTTTCAACCATCTTCACCAGAGCTTCCGGAACCGCTTTGGGATAACCGGTTGGAGTGAAGCCACTAGTGCCTAATGTCATACCACTTTTGATCATTCCTGCTGCTTCTTTTGCTGATGTGATTTTGCTGTGAAGACTCTTACATTTTACTCTTTCTTCCACATCCTCAGCCTCCTTGTTTGTTGGTTCCCTCCCTTTACCCATAAAAAAAATATGCACGAAAAAAATCTTTCTTGCAGTCTGAAAGAAAATTCACGGCATACCTAACCTTCTTCTGTTACGATTAAGCAAAGGGATGTTTGCTTTTGTAAACAGTATGGTTAAATTGTAAAAGAAAGGTTGTCTTTGTTACTAATATAACAACCCTTTCTTCTTTCGTCAATCTATTTGTTGAATTCTATCATTTTCCTTTGTTTCAAAATTTTCACTCTAAGATTTGTTCTCTAACCCTTTAACACACCGTAGACAACCGGCTTAATCATCCTCAGGCTCCATCTGGTTGTCCAAAACAGCACAATACCTTAAATGACAATTCTTTATAGCGGTAATTAATGCTTTTTTCGCTGATCCATAATAATTATCATGGAACATTTCTTCAATTTCTTCAATCTGAACCAAATTCTTTCCTTCCAAGGCATTCTTCACAAAAGATTTAGAAACATCTGTGATCATCGATGAGTCAGCTTCTACAATAATACCAGTTTTACGCTCAACTCTTAAACCAACAGCTATTATTTTATATAATTGAGAGGCTGTAGTGTTTTCGGGGGGTTTTGCATAGCCACTGATAAAAATCTCTTTTTCTTTCAGTTTAACCACCTGCTTTTTCATTATTTACTATTATCCTAGCAACACCCAGGATAATTGTCAATCAATTGCAATGTATAGAGCTATTCATTTCTTTCTTTTCTCCGACGGTGCCACTCTTTATCTTCTTTTTTCTACGCTTTCGAGTCTGATTGATAGGTTGCTTTTGAAACAATTATCATTACTATCACAGAAACCATCGCTGCAGGTACCATAGAAATATATAGTCCGTCCCAAATAGCCCAATCCATCGCCAAACCAGCATCTATTATTTCTTCTTCGTAGTTGGCTTCTCTTGTGTATGGAAATACCAAGACAAAAAACACTACCCAGGATACAAGACCTGAAAAGAAGGAGGCTATAGCCCCTTTTGCATTGGCTTTCTTCCAGAAAAAACCGAAAACAAATGGTGCAAACACAGTACAAAGCTGCAATGAACCAGAAAACACAATGAGTCTGTATACTGTCTCAAAATAAAGGGCAATTCCTAAGGAAATGATCATTGTCAACGGGATCGCTATTCGAACGGCCCGTAATTCATCCTGTTTTGATGCCTCCGGTCTAAAATATTTATATAAATTATGCCCAGCCATCGTTGCAGAAATCAAAGTGGTATTCCCTACTGTGCTAATAATAGCACCTGCTAAAGCAACTACAAACAGGGTTCCTGCCCAGGGTGGCAAGAAATTATCAGCAACCCAAGGAAGGACCATTTCCACTGTGTCAAGAGGCAAATCAAGGCCCCATGTGAACATGCCAATCCCAATCAAAACCGGAATCATTCCTAACACAAGGTACAATAATCCCCCGATAATAAATCCTTTCGCTGCAATTTTTTCATCCTTTGCGGCTAATACTCGCTGTAAAATAACCTGACTGGGTACATCCCCTAGTCCTAAAGCCGCCCAAGCAGAAACATAAAAAGCAAGACCAAGTATTCCTGTATACCATAAATAACCACCATCTTCCGCTGCTACTGGTACCATGGCAAAGGTAGGTAATTCCAACCAATTTCCCGCTTCGGCAAAAAATGTGTTCCATCCACCTATTTCACCAATCGTAATAGGGAGCATCACAAATAAACCTATTACCATCAGCATCATAGCAACAACATCCACACGCGATAGCGCCCAAAGTCCACCAAAATAAGTAACAACAATCATCACCAAAGAGGCTAGTATAATAGCGCCTGCCATGCTAAATCCTGTAGTTAAAAAAACAATAACGCCTAAAGCAACTAACTGACCTCCTAACCATCCAATAGCCGCCAGCATCTGCACAACCAGGTATAGCATCCCCATTTTTTTACCATACCGCTCATTCATAAAATCTACGACTGTGCTATAACCTGATTTTCTTAATCGATAAGCAAAGAAAAAACCAATCAGAAACATCATCAAGACAGGAGCAAAGGGATCAAAAATAATCGCTTGAAAACCTCCAATGTAGGCCTCTCCAGCTGCTCCCATCATCGCCCCAGCACAAATCCATGTAGCACAAATGGAGGGTACCAGAAAGGGTAATGTCAGGTTCCTTCCTGCTAATGCCAAATCATCTGATTCTTCAATTCGACCCGCATAACGAAATCCCATGTAAAGAATAAAAAGAATAAAAAGTCCTAACGTTGTCAGGATCCAGTTTGCGGACTGGAATACCTCAATATAGTCCCGTTCAACCAATTGAACTGATGCCGTATAAAGTATGTTCATTTTTCGACCTCCTCCCACTAATTTCCGTCTCTTTTTTTATCCGATGACTACCGCTGCCAGCGTTCTCCCCCGCAAGAGAGAGAGAAGTAGCACTACGTTCTCAGATAGTAGCTTTTAACGGAACATTACTCATATTACCTTTTTATAGGGATCAGTACAAGGAAAATGATGTTTTTTTTTGTTATTTTTTTACATTCAAAAACCAGACCCTTTTAGGTGCTCTTGAAAATCCTCTAAAGGGTCTGGTTTTCTCTCTATTCAATCGTTTTTGTAGTTTTTTTTCAGAAGTTCGATTTCCTGCTGATATCCTTCCAGCTCATTCGGTGTTTCTAAATTAAAGGGAATGTTTTTTAGTTGTGGATGATTCACGATTTGCACAATGGTTTTTTCTCCTAGTGTTCCGTTACCAATTTTTTCATGACGATCTTTATGTGAACGAAAATCAACTTTACTATCGTTTAGGTGAAAGGCTTTTAGTCTTTTTAATCCAACAACTCTATCAACCTCCTGCAAAACACCGTCCAAGTCTTTCACTAAATCATATCCAGCAGAATACAAATGACAGCTATCCAAGCATATCCCCAGCTTTTTATTGTATTTCACACCATCAATAATTTGTTTTAACTCTTCCAGCCTACCACCTATCTCTGTTCCTTTTCCCGACATTCCCTCTAAAAGAATAGTTGCTGCACCATCTTCTGATATTGATTCGTTCATTGCTTCTATTATCAATTCTATTCCTTTTTCAGCACCTTGCCCTACATGAGAGCCAGGATGAAAAACATAGTAACTTTCGGGAATTTGATTTAATCGTCTCAAGTCATCTTTAAATATCATTTTAGAAAACTCTCGGGTTTCTTTTTTGTTTGAACATAAGTTCATAGTATAAGACGCATGTGCAAATAATGGACCAAAGTCATTTTCCTTCATTAATGCTTTTAATTTTTCAATATCCTCCTGATCAATTTCTTTAGCTTTACCTCCTCTGGGATTTCGGGTAAAAAATTGGAAAGTGTTGGCACCAATACTTAACGCTTCCTTTCCAGCATGATAAAATCCTTTTGCAATTGATAAATGACACCCTATTGTTAACATTTTAATTCTCCTAACCTTTTTTGTTGATTCTACTCAGCCTCTTGATGGCTCGTTTTTCCATTCTCCGTATTCCATGTAGGATTGTGTTTTTTCATATATATGATCTCCATGAAGTTTTTTCACCACATGCAAGCTAAGATCAATGCCTGCTGATATTCCCCCACAAGTAGCGATATGTCCATGATCAATCATCCTTTTATTTTCATTGATAATCGTATTTGGCGCACTTTTTTTGAGTAAGTGTACTACCTGGTGATGGGTAACGGATTCCAAGTAATCCAGCAACCCCAGCTTACCCAGTACAACAGCACCACTACAAACAGACATTGTCATTTCTGTTTTTGGCTGAATATGACGTATCCAGTTCAGTACTTTTTCATTGCCTACCTGTAGCCTTGTTCCTTCACCACCCGGTATGACCAATATATCAATCTTTGGATGCTGGTCAATAGAATAATCCGCTATGATTCTCAAACCGTTAACCGTCTTTATTTCACCAGCCTTTTCAGCAATCGTAAATACATTGAATAACTCATATTGATTCAATTCTGATGTAACCGAAAAAACTTCATAAGGACCAGCAAAGTCCAAAACTTCCACCTTTTCAAAAACGTAAATGCCTACATTTCGCATGTTTGAAATCCCCTCTCTAATGGCTTCTTCACCTACACTGGCCATCCTTATTTCTATTTGATTCCCTAAAACGGCTACTATAACTCTACTCTTTACATACTTTCCTAGAGATACCCTTTTTTGAATCTTCGTATCATACTTCTTTCAAAACTTATGTTGATTCGCTGTGTTTTCTTTAACAACATTTAATAATTTCTCGTTTTCTATCTGTAAACAAGCTATAATAGAATATAATGAAACTTAAAGGTGATTACGATGGAATGGAATCGAAAAAATGTTGAAAACTTAATACTAGTTACAATGATTATCACATTTTCAGGCCAAATTTATTTAAGCCCACTCCCCAGTGTATTTCGATTATCAATGGCCGTTGCTGCCCTTACGGTTACATTGATTCATTTTCAAAAACTACCAGTGATGCTAGTCTGTGGAACAATCGCTTTTACCATCCCTTTGTTTCGGGCTTTTGTCGATTATATGAGTATTTCTTCCGTTGGATTTATTCAACTCTTTTGGATTTATGCTCCTGTTGCCATCTACTATTTTTCATATGGTATCTTATTTGAATTTCTTCAAATCAGAAAAAAACTTCAAAGTCCAATGCTATTTATGTTTTCTTTATGGTTTGTCGATAGTTTTTCAAATCTTATGGAATTATCCTTAAGGCAGTTATTAAATCGAACAGAAATAGGCGATACCATTCTACAAATTATTGTTATCGGAATGGTACGAACCGTGCTTACCTATTTTCTCTATAACACCACTATATATTATATTGAACGTTATGATCGAAGCTTAAAAGAAAAAAAATATCGAGAAACATTGCTGTTCCTGTCCAGACTGAAGTCTGAACTCTTTTTTATAAGAAAATCCATCACCGATATTGAAGAAGCAATGAAGGAAAGCTACAGTCTTTATCGTCAACTGGAGCCTGGTGTTTTTAAAGAACAAGCTCTTAGTGTGACAAAAAATATTCATGAAATAAAAAAAGATTATGCTCGAGTAGTAGAAGGAATTGAAAAAACTTTAGCTGGCGAAGAAGATTTTTCTCTCATGAGTATCCGAGAAATATTTGAGTTGTTAAAGGAAAACTATATCAGCTTAGCCGATAGTAAAAACCTTGAAATACGTTTTGTTTTCCAGTGCCGTACTAATATCATGACTTCCGAATACTATCCACTTGTGTCTATTCTCAACAATTTGATCATTAATGCATTAGAAGCTATTGAGGAAGATGGCGCTATTGTTGTAAAATCCTATCAGGATAAAGACTATTATCATTTTCAAGTGATGGATAACGGAAAGGGCTTTGACCCTAAAGACCTTGAACTTCTTTTCCTTCCTGGTTATTCTACCAAATATGATGAAGTAACCGGAAAAATGTCTACCGGTATTGGTCTTTCTCATGTCAAAGAGATCGTTGAAAACCATTTTTCCGGTATCATTCAGGTAGATACGCTCCATCAAAAAAAATGGACTCGCTTTTGGATTCAAATACCGGTCAAAAGAATTTGGGAGGTGGCATCTTAATGGAAACTCGTTTTTACATTGCCGACGATGATCTTAGCATCCAGCGCATTTTAGAAAGTATTATCGAGAAACACCATCTTGGTTTCGTTATTGGTACGGCAACGGATGGTAAATCTACCGTCAACGAAGTTATCTCATTACAGCCTGATATTGTCCTAGTCGATTTATTGATGCCTCATATTGATGGTATTGGCGTTGTGTCTATGCTGAATGAATCAAAATGCAACAGTTCTTTTATCATGATTTCTCAGGTTGATTCCAGCGATATGATTGCTACTGCTTATGAAAAAGGAATCGAGTTTTTTATCAGCAAGCCAATTAATGTCGTAGAAGTCGTTTCCGTTATTAAAAATATCAAAGAAAAACAAAGCCTTACAAAGATGCTTTACTCTTTTGAAAGTGCCGTTAAAATGATACGGGGTAACGAACCGGTCCTGTCAAAATCCGAAGGGCAGGATTACTTAAAAGCCAATATAAGAAAAGTATTGGCTAACTTGGGAATTTCGGGAGAAGCTGGTTATCAAGACTTGATAGAAATACTCGCCTTGCTAATGAAAAACGATCCACAACATAATCATTATCATAGCCCTAAAATGAGCGAAGCCTATGAGCAATTAAAAAACCACTACCTTCACAGTGGATCACATATTAATACCGGAACCATCGAACAAAGAATACGACGCACCATAAAAAGTGCGCTTAATAATCTTTCTCATCGTGGCTTAGAAGATTATCATGACGATCTTTTTATTCGTTATTCCTCTCTGCTGTTTGAGTTTAGTGAAGTTAGACGAGAAATGGATTTTCTGAAAGGAAAAAAAGCTACTGGTGGCAAAATCAGCGTTCGAAAGTTCGTTGATGGAATCCAGATTTTATTAGCGGATGAGTCTGCATTATAAGTTAAAATTTTCACGAAATTATGTATTTTTCTGTACTATTTTGTCTTTTTTTGTCACATCCCTTTTATACTGATTATGTCTCTATATAGGTGAACAGTGTTCAATAAAGGAGGAATTGTATTGAAAGGAAAGATGTCGCTTACTACAAAAATCCTGTTAGGGCTTGTTGCTGGTCTGATCGCCGGTATTATCCTGCAGGGAGCTCCAGAGTTTGTCAACACGTTTATCGCACCCTTAGGTAGGCTTTTCTTAAACATGATTATGATGATTATTGTGCCATTGGTCTTCTCATCATTGATTGTTGGTGCGGCTAGCGTAGGTGATCCTAAAACCCTTGGCCGAATGGGAGGTAAAACCTTAGCTTATTACCTTTTAACAACCGCTTTTGCCATTACTATTGGATTAGCTCTAGGTTCGCTTTTCAAACCAGGTGTCGGCTTATCCATGCCCGTTGATGCGGATATAGCCGCTTCAGAAGCGCCCGCATTAACAGAAACCTTATTAAATATTATTCCCAGAAATGCCATCAGTGCTATGGCCGATGGCAATATGCTCCAAATCATCGTTTTCGCACTTTTCCTTGGAGTAGCATTTAACGCTATTCCTAAAGAAAAGGGACAAGTCTTTATTGATTTCTTTGATGGTCTGGCAGAAATTATGTATAAAGTAACTTCTTATGTCATGGCCTTTGCACCTATCGGTGTCTTTGGATTGATCACGCCAGTAGTCGTTAATCATGGCTTATCGGTCCTTCTTCCTTTAGGTACCGTTATTGCCGCTGTCTATATTGGATGTATTCTTCATGCTACCATTGTTTACAGTACGGCTGTTTCAGTAATGGGTAAAATCAGTCCGTTGAAATTTTTCAAAGGTGTTGCACCTGCCGCTATTACAGCTTTCAGTACCACCAGTAGTGCCGGAACTCTACCCGTTACTATAAAGTGTGCCCGAGAAAACTTGGGAGTCTCTCAAAAAGTATCGAGTTTTGTTTTGCCTCTCGGAGCTACTATCAATATGGATGGAACGGCTTTATATCAAGGTGTTAGTGTTCTTTTCGTTGCGCAAGTATACGGAGTAGAGTTAACAATGGCACAGATGGGTACTATCATTTTAACAGCCACTTTAGCTTCTATCGGAACAGCCGGTGTACCGGGAGCTGGAATGATCATGTTATCTCTAGTGTTAACTTCTATCGGTCTTCCTCTGGATGGGGTTGCTTTGGTTGCAGGTATTGACCGGATCTTAGACATGGCCAGAACTTCTGTAAATGTTATTGGCGATGCTTCTTGTGCCGTTGTTGTTGCTGCCACAGAAAACGAATTAGATGTACCAGAAGAAGCTCAGTTAGGGTAATAGTGAGTGAAAAAGCTAAGAAGCCTGACTTTTCGGTCAGGCTCTTTTTTGTTTTTCTTCTCTCTTCATCAATAAAAGAAAAAAGAAAGAGGTTTTTATCATGAATGAAAAAATTGTTGGCATTTTAGGCGGTATGGGTCCAGAAGCCACCTGGGACCTATTTGGAAGAATTATTAAACGCACCCCAGTAAAAAAAGACGCTGATCATTTAAGGGTCATTATTGACTCTAATCCTAAAATTCCGGATCGCACAGCTGCAATACTTTCTAATGGACCGAGTCCTGTAAATGCGATGATCCAAACAGGTCTCAATTTAGAAAATTCTGGAGCTGATTTTTTAGTCATGCCTTGTATGACAGCACATTATTTTTATGAAGCTGTTCAAACTCGATTGAAAATTCCCATCATAAACGCTTTTGAATTGATGAAAAAGCATATCGAGCAGCATTTTTCTAACCAAGTTAAAGTGTTGGTTGTTGCGACTAGCGGTAGTATTCAATCCGGATTATACCAAAAGTACTTACCACCTGATCACTTGGTTTTTCCTGGAGAAAGTATTCAGGAAGAGGAAGTAATGGATCTCATTTATGGTCCTCGTGGTATCAAAGCCGGATATACCGACGAAAAAAATCTGGACCAATTATATCGATTAATGCAGCGTTACCAACAATCAGGGGTGAGCTCTGTGATTGCTGGTTGTACAGAAATAGGTCTTTTACTTAAAGATCAACCAACGCCACTTCCTGTCATCGATCCATTAGACTTACTAGCTGACGAAACCCTTCGTCTGGCCAAAGAACTCTAAAAGAAATTTTTTGAAACTTTTTTCCCTTTCACACGTCTTTATAGGTATCAAGCGCTTTTACAAGGAGGGATTGAAGTGAATGACATTCACGTTTTCAGAAAGAAAAAGGTAGTTCTCATTTTATTATTATTTTTTATCGCTTTTTTTGCTGTTTCCGGATGTGGATCATCGCAAGATGATGCCATGATGTCCGAACCTGCCTCAGCGCCAGATCTTGATATCTCTGAGAGTGCTTCTTTTACAGAAGAAGCAGCCTACGATGCTGCCCCGCAGGATCCCAGTACCCGCAGCGGCATGAACGTGAGTGATATTCCTAAAGCCAATCATAAAATTATCTACACAGGTGAAATCTCGATGGAAACCCTTACCTTTGATGAAACCATCGAAAAAATAACCCATTATGTAGAAAAAACAGATGGATATATCGAAAGTTCTTCTATCGAAGGTCACAGGATTGGTAACCGATCCGTCCAGTCCAAAAGATATGCCCATTTTACTTTTCGAATCCCCGAGCAAGGTTTTGCTGGATTCGCTGACCAAATGAGGGAGTTGGGCAATGTAACCTCCGAAAGTACCCAGGGAGAAAATATCACTGAACGTTATTTTGACACAGAAGCCCGCCTTAACAGTCTGAAAATCCAAGAAGAAAGATTGTTAAGCTTACTTGAAAAAGCTGATACCATCGATGATATCATGCGTATTGAATCCGAACTTTCCAATATACGTTATCAAGTCGAGAGTTTAACGGGTACTTTGCAACAATGGGATCATTTAGTCCAGTATTCAACTATCTACCTTAGCCTTCGAGAAGTGGATGAAATAACACCAGATCCAACTCATCCACCAGGATTTTTAAAAGACTTGCAACACGCCTTGGAAGATTCTATCCTAGCGGTCGTTGAATCCTTAAAATTTCTTGTCACCTTTATCATCATGGCCGTTCCTTTTATGATTGTCTTTGGTCTATTGTTTTTGCTAATCAAGAAATTCTATCGAGTGGTTATTGAGCCACGACGCAAATCAAAAAAACAACCACCATTACCACCAAAAGAATAAAACTAAAAAATCTTCGGTTTATCACCGAAGATTTTTTATCTTTTTTTATTATTAGTGAACCCGAGCCGCCGTAAGAAACCGTGGTCCCCAATAAGACGGATCATCTACAGGATCTAAGGTCACAGAACCTCCGGAGGAAGGAGCATGAATAAACATCCCTTCTCCTACATAAAAGCCTACATGAGAAGGTCCTGACCGATAAGCAGTAAAGAATACTAAATCTCCTGGTTCCATCTCTTCCTTCGGAATATGCTCAACGGCATTATACATAGCCGCACTGGATCTGGGCACAACCACTCCATGATTTGCTAACACATAGGATACCATTCCCGAACAGTCAAACCCAGTATTAGGACTGGATCCACCAAAACGATAGGGTACTCCTTTCATATCCATCGCCTTGTCTAAGATACTTTCACGCAAATCTTCTGCCTGCTCAATTTCTCTTTGCAATAATTTTTCTGCTTCATCCAGCATCTGCTTCATTCGCAACTGAGCTTCCTGCCCCATGGATTTTGTCAGCATAACAGAGGCTTCCGCTCGTGTTACTTTATTATCCGGTTGAAAACTTCCATCCGGATAACCAGAAATCCAGTTTTTCGCAAAAGCTTTCAGTACATAGGTCTGATAAGCTTCTGGTATTTTTTCATAATCCTTCACTCGTTCAATGTAAGATTCGCAACCCTCTGTATCCTCTGTAAGCTGTGTTCTTACTAAAATTCTTGCCGCTTCTGCCCGGTTAATCGGTTCATCCAGAGCCATTGTTTCAGCGTCTCCCGGCTCGATAGCACCCATCTCTTCTGCCGCACGTATGTAATTCATTGCCCAATGTTCATTTTCTGCTGTTTGGTAATGTCGGTGACTTGTTTTCATTGCCAATACAATAAATTCTGCTTTACTGATGGTTGCATCCGGTCTGAAGGTCGAGTCACTATACCCTCTTACAACGTCCATATCCGATAAGGTTAACACATAGCCAACATGCCAGTCTGTTAAATCAACATCAGAAAACTCAGACCCGTTAAACGTCGCAAACGCAGAAGGAATACTTATGCCAATAACTAGGATGACAAGAACTAGAATCATTCGATACTTCACACTGTCACTCCTTTAAGGCCTTGATGACATTTTTCGCTCAGAATTGGTTTATACTCAAGCCTTTTTATTTTAAGCAAAATTATATCATAAAAACAGTTTTTGTAAACGCCAGATCTCGTCCTAAAGATAAAGGATATATGTCCTTTATCTTTACAAAGCCTTCCTTGACAGCTTTCAAAGGGTGCAGGATAATAAAAACATCAAGTATATTTTTTTACTTATTTGATAAGCTTCTTTATCGATGAAGCCTATAGAATACGTTGAAAGGAACTGGATAAAATGAGTAAGACTATTTTCTTGGTCGATATGAATGCTTTTTTCATAAGCTGTGAAATGAGCCGGGATGCTTCTCTTAAAGATGTACCAGCGGCGGTTGCCGGTAGCCCTGAAAAACGAACTGGCATTGTATTAGCGGCTAATTATAATGCTCGCCATTATGGAGTTAAAACTGCTATGACGTTACATGAAGCTTATCAAAAATGCCCCGAACTAATTACCGTTCCACCTGATCATAAATATTATAAACAGCGATCAGACGAAGTGATGAAACGGCTACTTCACTATTCACCGATCGTTGAACAAAACAGTATCGACGAAGCTTGGCTGGATATGACCGGTACAGAGAAGTTGCTTGGTCCTGCCTACAAAGTAGCAACAACCATCATGAACGATTTGGAGAATCATCTGGACTTATGGTGTTCTATTGGCATTTCCAGTAATAAGTTTTTAGCAAAAATGGCTGCTGATATGAAAAAACCTCTTGGTATTACAGAACTTTGGCCAAAGGATGTCGAAAAGAAGCTATGGCCTCTTCCTGCACAAAAAATGTATGGGGTAGGAAGTAAGACTTTCCATAAATTAAAATTGTTAAATATCAACACCATTGGCGATATTGCCAACTTTTCGGCCACAGAGCTTTTAAGGGTTTTCGGAGCCCATGGTCTCAGCTTGCATCAAAAGGCGAATGGCATCGATCCTAGTAATGTTGTTCCTAACTCAAAGGATGATATGAAATCCATTGGACGGTCTGTCACGCTAGAATCTGATGCTTATAAGGCAGAATCTGTCAGAAATATTTTTTTTGCTTTAGCAGAAGATGTTGCTATGCAAGGAAGACAACATAACAAAAAAGGTACAGTGGTACAAATTATCCTAAAATCCAACGACTTCAAGTCCATTACCCGTCAAGTAACTGTAGAGCCAACTTACTATACAAAAGATTTATATGACCACGGTTTCCAACTACTGCAAAAGAACTGGCCTCCTCATAAAGGTGTCCGATTAATCGGAATTAGCCTAACTGGTTTCTGTGATCATGAGCAAGGTCAACAGATGAGTATCTTTGATACGTTGAACCATTCACCAAAAAAACAAACGCTTTTATCCCTTAAAAAACCTTCTCATACGGTTGATGACTTATTAGACAAAATCAGAAAAAAGCACGGCTCAGATTCTATCAGCCGCGCTTCTTTGCTTAGAAAGAAAAAATAGGTTGTAATGATACGCTTTAAAGCTTTTTATTTTATGCTATTCAATGCCTGATCTAAATCAGCAATAATATCTTCGACTTCTTCAAGACCCACGGATAATCGGATAAGATCTGGTGAGATACCTGCCATTTCACATTCTTCCGGTGAATAGGTAGAATGGGTCATGCTTGCCGGATGCTGAATCAAACTCTCAGCATCGCCAAGACTGACGGCCAGACCGCATAACTCTACGTTTTCCATTACTTGTTTTCCTTTTTCAACGCCACCATTAATCAGAAAAGATATCATGGCGCCAGGTTGGCTCATTTGCTTTTTCACCAAATCCACCTGAGGAAAATCTTCAAAACCAGGATAATACACTTCTTTTACCGCAGGGTGGTTGCGTAAAAAGGCTGCAACTTTTCTAGCATTCTGACAATGCCTGTCCATTCTTAATTTAAGGGTTTTTAGTCCTCTTTCTATCAAAAATGAATCGAAAGGACTTATGGAGGCACCTGTCATATCTTTTAAGCCGAAGGTTCTCACTTCTGTTATAAATGCTTCGCTTCCTATGACGAACCCAGCAATAACATCCCCATGACCATTAAGATATTTAGTAGCCGAATGTACTACAACGTCAGCTCCTAATTCCAATGGTTTTTGCAGGTAGGGTGTACAAAAAGTATTGTCAACCATCACCAAGCAATTCTCGTTTTTATGAGCTATTTGACTTATTTCAGCAATGTCCGCAAGTTCCATCGTTGGGTTTGCAGGACTTTCCAGATAGACAATCCGTGTGTTAGGCTTCATTGCCTTACGCACATTTTCCGGATCTTTCATATCTACAAAGGTAACTTCTACGTTAAACCGGCTCATCCCATGACATAGCAAAGCGAAAGTGCACCCATATAATGTTTTTCCAGCAATGATATGATCACCTGCTTTGATAGCTGTCCAAATAGATGAAGAAATCGCCCCCATACCGGAAGCTGTTGCCAGAGCAGCTTCTCCCCCCTCCAGCAAAGCCATTTTTTCTTCTATTACTGTGGTAGTAGGGTTGCCAAGGCGTGTGTAGATATAGCCTTCCTCTTCTCCTGCAAAACGGTTCCCTCCTTGATCGGCAGAGTCAAATAAGAAGGTGGCCGTTTGATAGATGGGTGTTGCTAAAGTACCTTGCTCATTACGAACCGAACCAGCGTGTATGCTTTGTGTTGCAAAACCCTGTGTTTTCATCTTTTCTTTTTCCATGAAGCATAACCTCCCGTTTTCACAAAATATTATCGAAGAATCCATCATTCACTGATTTACCCGATGACTAGCACCACTTAAAATTCTGTTTATTATCCTCTGTAATATATCTTCGACAATAATTTGTAAATCCCTTCTTTTTTGTGGAAATAATGTTCATTCATTAGTTTTTTCCAACTTGTCATTGAGTCAACCTCACCACTTTTGCAAGAAAGGTTCTTTTGATTAGTTTGTTTTCCAGATAATTTCCCCTACCGTTGCTTCTGTTTTTTCCAATACAACCCCATCGTGTTGTTGCTTTTCTAAAAAAGTTCGAATTTCCTCTTTTATGTTAGAGGATATTTCTTGCTTAATTCGAGTTTTTTTAATGTAATGTTGAGCGGCTTCTTCTATAGGCATTTTCATTTCCCACTCTCGATGATAAAGGTTCAACTCTGAATTGATGCCTTGTATTCTAAGTATATTTTGTATAGATTCGATTTTATTGGTGAGATGAACCCCTTTATCCCCTACTCGCCTTTGAATTTCATCCCCCAACTTATCCTTTCGTTTTATGAAAGCACTGATATAACAATATCCTTTGCTAGCCGTCATCATTTTGTCAAAAGTATCCCAATTGTGTATTGCTGGTGACATAGAAGCAATCACCATATCAAAGTAATGGTTCCACCCATAGTGGTTCAGATCAACCTCTTCCCAATTTTCTTTTATTAATGTAATGGAAGGAAGGTTTAGATTTTCAGCCTTTTCTTTTAGATGTTTCAACATGTTTGACGAAATATCCATAGCCGTCACCTGGCACCCTTTTTTTGCAAAGGCAATGCTATGTGTTCCCGGACCGCACCCAATGTCCAGCACCTTGCTCTGACTGGAAATCATACCTTTCTGAATCAGCTCTTCTGCCATCTGATCTGCTTTTTCTTGACGTTTTTCAGCACGTTGATTAAACTCATTTGCCCTATCGTCCCAGAAAGATTCGCAGGTTTCCATATCTAACTCTTGATTTAACTGATTAATCCAATACTCAAGTTTCTCTTCATTCATTTGTAAACCATCCTTTCCATTTATCCGATGACTGTCATCGCTAAAGCTGGCTCTTCAGTAAGAAAGAGGTAGCGCTTCACCGAAAGCTAAAAACTCTGTTTTATCGTAACATCCTAGGGTCTGCCATGCTTTCTAAATCTCTCCCTAATAGTGCCAGCGAGGTTACCAAAAGTGTAAGAAAAATCCAAGGAAACAGTAACCACCATTTCCAAAAAGGAGTCATAAAGATCCCTTGAAAATTAACAGCATGGTGAATGATCAAGCCCCAACTTCTTGAAGCTGGATCGCCAAGGCCTAGAAAAGCTAAGGAGGACTCGGTTACAATGGCCATACTTGCCAAACGGATCATGTTAATCATCAGTAATGGAAACAACTCTGGAATAAGATGTTTCCATATCATATAGGGAGCCTTCCCGCCGTAATGGGATGCCATCTTGATATAAGGTTGTTCTCTTAGGGATAATGTTGCTGCCCGGAGAATTCTTGCTGGTCTGGACCAGGAAAACAGAGCTAAGACAATAATGATATTTTTCAGGCTTGATCCAAAAAAAGCAGCAATCACAATCATTGCTGGTAATTCAGGAAGTGCCAGCATGATATCAATGAACCGTTGGATACATCTATCCATAACGCCTCCTTTCCAGGCAGCCATGATGCCAATAATCCCACCTCCCAAACCTGCCAGTAGAGAGGTTCCCAATCCAACCAACAGGCTGGTTCTGGCACCATGGGCAATCATTGACCAAATATCAATCCCTAGCTGATCCGTACCCATAATATGAGGCCATCCTGGCGGTTCCAAAGCTGGTCCTGATGAACGCTGATGTGGTAAGTTGGTAAGGACTGGCGCAAAAATAGCCATCATGGTTAAGGTTATTAATAGAAGCATTGCCAGCTTTCCGAACAAAGATCTGGCTTTCCAGAAAAAAATCAAGGCTTTCATTTCGCCCGACCTCCTTTTTCAATACGAGGATCAACTTTTAGATATATTAAATCAGCTATCAGATTAGCAAGAATCACCGTTATCCCCATTACCAAAAAAATCCCCTGAAGCAATGGATAGTCTCGATAGGCGACAGCCGTTGTCATCAATGTGCCTAATCCTGGATAAGAAAAAAGGTTTTCCACGATAACCGCTCCACCAACTAACCCGCCTACTTGCAACGCAATTCTTGTAATGAGCGGTAATAAAGCATTGCGCAGTCCATGAATATACCGGATGCGGTATTCTTTTAATCCTTTCGCTCGTGCTGTGGTCATATAGTCCTTGGTAAGCACCGTGCTTAAGCTATTTCGTACCATCAGATAAATACCACCTGTTCTCGCTATGGTCAAGGTTATGATAGGTAGAGTCGCATGCCTTATGATGTCAATCACTTTTGACCAGTGATCTGTATGCATTGCAAAATGTGTCTTTGCCCCAGAAAGTGGAAGCCAACCTAACATCACAGAAAACACAACCAACAAAACCAATCCTATTAAAAATGCTGGTATTTCAGACAATACAATAATCAGGCTATACGTTAATGAATCTTGCCATTGATTTCTTTTCCAAGCAGAATAAGTACCAAGCAACACTCCTGCTAAAATGCTTAGCGCTAAAGAAGTGCCCACTAAAAAGAAAGTCCAAGGCAACCGCTTCATTATGAGATGACTAACCTCCTCACGATGACTATAACTAAAACCGAACTGACCACGACTTACATCCATCATGTAGTTGACGTATTGAACATGTAACGGTCTGTCCAAACCATAATACTCTCTATAGTAAGTTATTTGTTCTTTCGAATATTCCACAGAAGCCTCATGATCATCTCCACTAATATATAAAAAAGGATCTCCCGGCATCATTCTCGGAAGTGCAAAATTAAGGCTAAGAATGACAATAAACGTCATCAGATACTCTGCTTTTCTATCCATTGATCAGACCTGCTTTTATCAAGTTCTCACAAGGGCTTTGATGATTATTTGGATGATTGATCTGTAGAATTCTATTAGCGTTGCCTTCTTCAATGACCTTTCCTTTATCCAAAACGATTAATTGATCAGCTATCTTTCTTCCTAAGTTTAAATCATGAGTAATAAAAAGAAGTGCAAAACCCTTCTGGCTTTGAAGGCCTTTAAGCAGCCTTAATACATTTGCCTGTGTTGAAACATCCAGCATTGACGTTATTTCATCCGCTATTAATACTTTAGGGTTCATCACCAATGCTCTTGCAAGAGCAACCCGTTGTCGTTGACCTCCACTAAGACTTGAAGTATAACGGTGTAACCATTTCTCCTCATCACTTAACTGTAGATCTCTTAAAGCATGCTTCACCCTTCTTTTTCTTTCAGCTTGATCACCTATTTTATTAATTTGCAATGGTTCGCTTACTACTTCTTCTACAGTCATTCGATGGCTTAAAGCGCTAAAGGGATCTTGAAGTACCAATTGCACGCCTTCTTCACAGCAAGAAAAAGGATGTTCTTTGAGTTTTTTCCCATTAAAAAAAACGTCTCCTTCATCGGCTTCAGTAAATCCGCCTAACACCTTAGCCAAAGTAGATTTTCCAGATCCAGAAGGACCAATTACAGCAAGCGTTTCGCCGTGTCTTAAATTCATATAGACCTTATCTAAGGCTACGATAGATTTTTTTCCAATATCATATTCTTTACTTAACCCTTCTCCTTTTAGTACATGAATTAATCCATTTTGATGACACGCTACCTTGCGTTCAATTGAAACACTTTCCAAGGAAGGCATGTGGCGGTAACAAAGCGAAGACGGCTGTGTACAACGATTATTAAACACACAGCCTTCTTCTATTCCATTGTTGCTTTCTCCAGGAATACCCCATAAATCTTTATAAGGCGCCAGTTCAACCGACGCATTAAACAAACCTCGGGAATAGGGATGCATAGGTTTTTCAATCACGGCATCCGTTGCTCCCTGTTCCACCACACAACCTCCATACAATACCATTATCTCTTGGGTAAGCTCTCCAATCAATTTAATGTCATGAGAAATAACAAGCATGGCAAAATTCATTTGTTTTTGCAAGCTTTGAATCCGTTGAATCATCTCCGCCCTTGCAAGCCCATCGAGCGAACCTGTGGGCTCATCAAGGATTAAAAAGCGTGGCTTACAAGCAACAGCCATCGCCAAAAGTACTCTTTGCTGCATTCCTCCAGAAAGCTGATGTGGAAAAGCTTTTGCTTCCCACCCCTCTAAACCTACAGATTTCAAAAGACTTTCTGCTTCCTGCTCAGCTTGCCTGCTATCCATTATCTTTCTTTCTACTAACCTTTCTGTTAACTGCTTACCAATTGGCATCACAGGATTCAATACATTCATGGAATTTTGAAACATCATCGCCATCGTATTCCATCGATGTTTTTTTTGTTCTTTTTCCGGCAAGCTTAGGTAGGGTTCTCCAAAAAGCTTTAATTCTCCAGATCTAGTATGCTTTCGATGAATAAGCCCCATCATCGCAAGTGCCAAAGAGGTTTTTCCACTTCCTGACTCTCCCACAATTCCTATGCTTTTACCTTCTCGCAAAGTAAAAGAAGCTTTTCTCAAGGCCACTACTTTTTCCTTTTCTGTCTGATATTGTACTCGAAGGTCTATGGCATTAATGGTACGGTCCATCTTATCCTCCTTATCTTCTTAATCCTAATAATTCAAGCAGGAAACCTAATAGTCTAGGTAGGAAAGTTTATTGTGCGTCATGTTATGATGATCAAAAACATGCATCCATCCATCGTAGGCTTCTTTATTATATACGGTATATCCTGTTCTTAAAAAAAGAGGTATTTCCGGCACTTCCTCTGCTAATATATATTGGATTTCTTTTATCTTTTGCTTTCTTTCTTCTTCATCCAAAATCAAAATCTGTTCTTCCAACATATCCATTAATAATGGATGATGATAACCAGGCACACTGTTTACCCAGTCGCTGTCGGCTGTCGTAAATCGAGCTCTTAAGTAATCCGCGTCCCGAGCCCATCCGCCATGACCAACAATAGCCATTTCATACTGACCATCGGCAATTCTCTGATCTCTGGACTGGCTATCCCTCGAATGCAGGTTTATTTCGATCCCAATATCTTCTAATTGTTCACGAATTAATTCGCCCATCCTTACTTCTTGGTCTTCTCCTGTTAGTAATTCAAAGGATAGATTTTCTGTTTCTATGTCATTTTCAGCTAATAGCCGCATCGCTTTATCCGGTGAAAAGTCGTATGCCGTCACTCCTGCATCATGCCAGCGATGATCTGGTGGCAAAATTCCCAAGCTGCCCGGAATACCACCTCCACGAGCTATTCTTTCTACTAGGGCATGCCTGTCAATAGCATATGCCATCGCCTGCCTCAGTTCTTTCTTTTTCAGCTCTGGTTTTTCTTCCATATTAAATCGCAGACGATAACCCCAGACTCCCGGTTTTTCTACAAGCTGATATCTTTCATTCTCTTGAAAATATTCCAAAGAGTCCATCGGGATATCCGATAGATGAATGTCTTCGTTCCGAAGAGCCAATACCGAATCACTCACCGGTATGAATTCAATAATATCTACCTTTTGTTCTGGTCCCCAAAACAAATCAAAGGCTTCAAACCGATAAGTTCCGTGTTCCTGTTCGTAATGTGTTAATTCGTATGGGCCAGTTCCTATCAAGGACTCCGGTTCATGAAAAGACTCTGGTTCCTCTATATCCTGCCAGATATGTTTTGGTAAGATACTAATACCAAATAGCTCTTCTATAAAGATAGGACTTGGTTCTCCTAGCCGAATCACTACCTCGTGATCATTCATTACGTTTACTTCCTGAATAAAGTTTTCGTCCAGTAGCTGAGCTGAAGAAACTACCGGTGTATATTTTCTTGCATATTCTAATGTAAAAGCAACATCTTCCGCTGTAAACGGCTTTCCGTCATGCCACTTCACTTCTTCTTGTAAAATAAGATGATATTCTAATCCATCTTCAGACATCTCCCATTTTTTTGCTAGCCATGGAATATATCCATTTTCATCTTTTTCCACCAACTTATCAAAAATAAGGTTTACCTTATAACGTCCAGGGCCTCTGGAATGAGTGGCATATGGTTGTGGCAAACCATAATCTCCTCCCTCTAACCGGATCAGTCGCTGCTCTTCCTCCATTACTGATTGCTGACCATTTTCAGACTCTGCCGGATTGCCGCAGGCTGTCATCAACAGAGCCGTTACCATCAATAATGTTATCATCTTCTTGCTAATCTTCTTCATCTCCCTTACCTCCCTATATAATATCCTTTTTAACATCGATGCTTTTATTCCTTTGATGAGGTTAAAGAAAACAAAAAAGCCTCCTGATATCCTCAAGAGACTTTTCCCATTTTAAAGTCACTTCTTTTTTCTAAAAAATATACAGATTCCCATCATATATTTTTCCTCATCTAAAGGCAGGTCTCCTGGCTTACGGTTCATCCTTTTCCTCACCTTCCCAAGAATCACTCAGTGGTATATCGAGGAATTGTCGCCGCTTACAGTGGTGGGTCCGCGCCGGATTTTAACCGGTCTTCCCTATTCTCCCTCTTTCTTAAGGGCACCTTCGATGCAATTGATCATTTGCCATTATATCAATAACCTTGTTGTTATTCAAGATAATCATCGGATAAATGTCAATAGTCTGAGAGAATAACCATCATTTTCTAATCGCAAAAAAGCGGCTTCTGCATAATGCAAAAGCCGCTTTTCACTCTTTCTAATCTTCTTCCAGGATCTGTTTCTTTTTTCTAAGAAAGAAAAATACAGATAAAATGGTGACTGTCCATAAACCAATCGATATCGGACTACTGACAAAGTAAAGGTAATTACCACGCGCAATGGTTAAGGCTTGTCTGAAACTAGCTTCAAAAAGAGGTGTTACTAAAAATGCCAAAATCAAAGGTCCGTCTGGCAATTTATACCATTTATAAAAATAGCCAATAAAACCGGAAACAATCGCAATGATCGTATGATATGGCATATTACTGTAAGCATAGGTACCAATAACCAGGAACACAGCAATAATAGGCCATAATACCTGAACAGGTATCTTTGAAAGCTTTGTAAAAACAGGAATTAAAATCCATCCAAAAACCAAATTGAGCGGATTGGTCATCAGCATCAATATAAAGAGGGTGTACACTACTTGGGTATGGTCTACCACTACCCGAGGACCTACCGGTACGCCTTCCATTACCAAGGCCGCCATCATTAGTGCGGCAATTGAACTCCCAGGAATACCAAAGGTTAACATCGGGATAAAAGTCGCACCGCAAGTCGCATTATTGGCAGCCTCTGCCGCCGCAACACCATCTAAGGATCCTTTACCATAGTTTTTATCACTGGATATCTGACTATACACCGAGTAAGATGTATAGGATGCCAGAGTAGCTCCTGGTCCTGGAAGGGCTCCCAGAAAGGTCCCCAACACCGATCCTATTCCGATGGCTTTTCCGGACTTAAATAGTTCTTTAATCGTCAATCCTTCTTCTTTTTTCTTAGCTTCATCCAAAATACTGTCTCCCAGATCCCCGGATTTATCAGGATCTTTAAGAAACTCATGAATCTCTTTGACAATAACAGGCAGAGCGAAGAAACCCATCAGTAAAGGCACTAACGGAAATCCAGATTGCATCTGTCTGATGCCAAAAGTAAATCGAAGGCCTCCTGTAATAATATCTCTCCCAATAATAGCTAAAAAGAATCCAATTCCTGCAGACATAATCCCTTTACCTGGGTTTTCTGCCGAAAAAACTACCACTAATGATAAAGCCAGCATATACAATGCCGTCAGTTCTGCCGGTCCAAATCTAGGTGCCATTCGTCCAATAGGTACTACTAGAAAAATAAGGACAAAAGAACCGAAAAAACCACCCAAAACAGAAGCATATAGCCCCATTTGAAGTGCTTTTTTCCCTTTTCCCATCTGAGTTAGGCCGTATCCATCCGCAACGGTGGCGGCCGCACCGGAAGTTCCAGGTGTTCCAAAGGCAATTGCTGTAATCGACCCTCCATAAGTACCACCCACATATGTACCAATCAGCAACCCCATGGTTTGAGCTAATGGCAACACAAAGGAAAACGGCAAAACCAAAGCAATAGGAAGACTATGCGCTAATCCGGGGATAGCCCCTACAGAAATCCCTACAACAATTCCCATCATAATAAAAAGCATCGTTTGAATAGTAAATACGTCTGCTACAGCGCCTGATAATGCAACAGTATCAACAGCCATCTTAAGTCCCCCCTTTTAAGGCAATGGTGTTCTTGGCATGTACATAGATAGCAATTCAATAAATAGTATGTGAATCACAATGGCTACCACAAGTGCTAAAGCGGCCATTTTCCCTGCCGTTATAGCAAAGCGACTAAAGTCTTTCTTTCTTTTTGCTTCACGATAAATGGTCCATAACCACCAAAAAAATAGAAAGGCAAAGGTTGACGTTGCTAAGCCAATATTTCTAAAAGACCAAGAATAAGCCCACATGAAGATAGCGATGGCTATTGCACAGGGTAATTTCCCAGTCATCTTAAATTCAACTTTTGTTTCTGGCTTCAATATTTCTCTAATAGGTACCAAGACGCCACCTACCGCCATCAAAATCAATGAAATTCTAGGTACAAATAGTTCCATTGATCTTAAAGAGGAGGTGAATGTCCAGGCATATCCTCCCATAGAAATGATCGTAATCAATAGCCCTACTTTAGAGTTTAATGATAATTGGAATTTTGAACTCATCCTAACACCCCTGACTAAGCTTAGTCATAAGCTTTGATTGTTCGGAAATTTTCGTCTTTTTTTCAACAGAGCCTATCACCATTTTGGTTTTAGGCTCTGTTATTAACTGGTTTTCTATCAATAATGTAATGCTTTTAGATCAATATCAACCTTTAATCCAAGGTTTCGATCCATTCCATATAATTAGGAATCATGGTGCTTTTTACATCCATATAGAACTCCCATGTTTCTTCAGCATTTAAGTAATGAGCGACTACACCCATGTCCTTAAAGCTTTCTTGCAGTGTTGGCATCTCTGCTACTTCACCAATCGCTGCAGATATTCTATCAACCAAAGCAGGGTCTGTCCCTTTAATGGCCCATAATGCAATCGGATGTCTTTCTCGACCATCTTCTATACCAAACTCGGATACATTCGGCACGTCTTCCATCAATGGATCCCTCTCTACCAATGGTTGTGTATTAACCATGACGCTCATATCACCATCCTGGTGAAGTGGAACAGCCGCCGCTAAGCTTAAATGTCCAACGTCTACATGGCCTCCTGTTAAGTTCAAGGCTACATCTGCACCACCTTCTAAGCCTACAAAAATATAATCAAGTTCATCAGGTGGTAAGATTTTTTCGACAATGTAATGTCTGACATTGCCTTCCCCCTGACCTCCAAATACAACCTCGCCCGGGTTTTCTTGAATATATTCTATTAACTCATCTAAGGTTTCCCAAGGTGCTCCTGAACGATTTCCTATAACGAAAGTTGGACTCGCCAATGTTGCAACTGCTTCAAAATCATCAATTGTATAGCCCCTGTCACCAGCTGCTGGTTCAAACAGCAGCGGCCCTGTATGTCCCCAGAAAAACATATTAGAGTCCGGTGATTGATTAGAAACATGATAAGCTGCCTCTGTGCTCATTCCACCCGGCATATTTACAATATTGGCATTAATTCCAAATTCTCTTAAATACTCTGCCATGTACCTAGCCGTCAAGTCATTAGAGCCACCCGCACCAAACCCAACGATAATATCAATATCCACTTCTTCCTCTACTGCTTCCTCAGACACTTCTGCTTCTTCTGCTGATTCTCCCATCTCCGTTGGTGCTGATTCTTCCGCTGGTTCTTCTCCACCACATCCAGTTACCATTCCTCCTGTTAAAATAAGAATCAATAACAAGAGTAATGTTCTTTTGATATTCATATTAATATCCCCCTTTAGGGTCCAGTCGGTTTATACAATCACCCAACATTGCGTTTTATAGCTTCTCTTTAAGCAGCATTATGAATTATTATGTCGAAGCGCAACATCAGCGCTTCGACATAACTGACAGAAACTTACTTTCACCCTTTCAAACCAGTTAAGGTGTTTTAGTCTTCAAACGCTTCCACCCATTCAATAAATCGTGGTAACATATCATCCTGCACATCCATAAAAAATCCCCATTGATCTTCAGGATTCAGATAATGAGCGATGATCCCAATATCTTGATAGTTTTGAATTAAGGTTTCACTTTGAGAAGCTTGTTCCACCGCATTGCTGACACGATCAATAAGTTCTTGCGGAGCTCCTTTAGGTGCCCATAAGCCTAGTGGATGTGGTTCTTTCGCATTAATTCCAAATTCTTCTATGTTTGGAATGTCTGGCATTAATGGATCCCTATCCACCAATATTTGCGTATTAACCAATACGGATAAGTCTCCATCTTCATGCAATGGCCTTGCCGCCGCCAAACTCATATGACCTAAATCCACATGTCCACCTGTTAGGTTCAAAGCAACATCGGCTCCGCCGCCTAGTCCAACGTAGGTGTAGTCTAATTCATTCGGATCAAGGATTAGTTCTGCAATAAAATGCATCATGTTTCCTTCTCCCTGACCACCAAGTACCACTTCTCCTGGATTTTCTTGAATGTATTCAATCAAACTTTCCATATCATCCCAAGGTGCATCCGCTTTCGATGCCAAAGCAAATGTCGGACTGGCTAATAATCCAGCCGGTTCAAAATCATCTATCGTAAAACCCCTATCACCTGTCGCTGGCTCAAACAACATAATCAGTGGATGTGCCCACATAAACATATGTGAATCCGGCGCCTGTGTTGATACGTGATAGGCAGCTTCCGTTCCCATACCACCAGGCATATTAATAACGTCCGCATTAACACCAAATTCTCTTAATGCTTCTGCTAAGTATCGTGCTGACATATCATTTGATCCACCTGCCCCAAATCCAACAACGATATCAATGTCAATTTCCTCAAGTTCTTCACCAGTATCTGCTGGTTCTTCCGCAACTTCGTCTCCCGGATCATCGGCAGGTGCTTCAGCTGGCGCTTCTTCCTGTCCACCACAGCCCGCCAATAAGGTGATTACCATTACCATCGCTAACATTAGTAATAAGATTTTTTTCTTTTGCATGATACAAGTCCCCCTTTTTGATAGCTTACCCTTCAATCTGCAATAGATGTCTTTTTTCGCAACTCACCTCCTCTCAATAGAATTGAAGCAAATTATGAATACTTCTAAACTTTCAGTCATTATACAATAAATGCATTGATTTTTCAATCTTTATTGAAATCAAAATCATCAAACAATTGTTATTGTTTCTCTATGCCACTGTTTTTCAACTGGTTTCGATTTTATTTCGACAAAGTTTATTTTTCTTTTTTAGATCATTTCAAAATAAAGCGACCTCCTGAAAAGGAGATCGCTTTATCATTAAATCCTCTATGGCTAGTCAATCGTTTCATGCCATGCTTGAAAATCTGGCACTACTTCCTCATGTATTTGCATATAGAAATTCATTGTATCCTGAGCGTTCAGGTAATGAGCAATCAATCCACTATTCATAAAATTTTCCTGCAAAGTTTCGTTTTCCGCTGCTTTTTCCATAGCGGCACTAATGCGAGCTACTAGCTCTGGATCTGTTCCTCTAGGTGCAAAGAGTGAAATGGAATGCGGCTCAGCCGAAGCACTTGATACTTCTGTAATATTTGGTATTTCAGGCATTAGCGGATCTCTATCTACAAGAATCTGCGTATTCACTAATACCGTTAAATCTCCTTCTTCATGTAAAGGTCTTGCCGCTGCCAAACTCAAATGACCAACATCCACATGCCCTCCTGTTAAATTCAAAGAAACATCAGCTCCACCTTCAAAAGCAATATAGGTATAGTCCAGCTCATCCTGAGGAAGCATATTTACCGCATAATAATGCATCATACTACCTTCTCCTTGACCACCTAGGGTCACTTCACCCGGATTTTCCTGAATGTATTCAATCAACTCTTCCCAGGTTTCCCAGGGAGCTCCTGATCTGGAACCAATACTAAAAGTCGGGCTTGCCAACATACCTACCGCATCAAAATCTTCAATGGTATATCCGCGATCTCCTATCGCAGGCTCAAAAATAAGCGTCATTGCTTGACTCCAGAAAAACACATTGGAATCCACAGGCTGATTCGCCACATAGTATGCTGCTTCTGAACCCATTCCTCCCGCCATGTTAATAACATCAGCATATATTCCATATTCCCTTAATGCTTCTGCCATATAACGAGCAGCAACATCATTTGAACCTCCAGCACCAAATCCTACAATAATATCAATGCTTACATCTTCTTCCGCTGCTGCTCCTTCTATTTCCGCTGGTTCTTCAGCTCCATTTGCTGGTGCTGGCTCTTCAACCGTCTCTTCCGCACCTCCGCACCCTGCTAATATCGAAGTAATCATCACAAAAACTAGTAGTAGCATCCATTTTTTATTTTTCTTCATCGTATTTCCCCCTGTCTTTCTATTTCTATCACTACTTTGCCTTATCCACTCTCTTTGAACTTTCTTTATAAACAAGAGCCACCCCCTTCATGCCATTTTTTATGTCCTTTTGATAATTGCTTATTATACACTCGCCGCTGTATAATTGCAATATTTTTATAAGTAAAAATATTCAGTATTTTATTGTTCCACCAAACTACCCTGTCCTTTTTGCACAAAAGACCCAAACATCTCTAAAAGTGTTAATTCATAATAAAGTTTAGTGAAAAGGAGAGGAAGAGAAAAACGGCTATAATCCCAGTAAACAAAGGGATTATAGCCATAATAATATAATTAATTATTTATTGAAGTAATAATAAAGTTTGGTGAAAAATGCAGAGTTTCTAGCCTATAAGAAGGCTAAAAATGTAAAAATAAGTAATAAAAAATGATAATAAAGTGTGGTGAAAATGGAGAGGAATTTCGACATATTCAATTATTTATTTATTGATTTTATAGGCGGATAGAAGTCTATTCTGAGGTCCTCGGAAGGATCTCCTTTCTATGGATTTAGTTATTTATTTATATATTTATTTTCTGTTAAGTTTGCTTTAAACTATTGATTTTACCGTATTTTTAGGTGTAGGGGATGAAAATATTTATTTGTTTTTTTATTTTTTTCTTCCCTAATACTGGCCTTTCCTCCCCTCCTCGTATTCCCTCCACAACAAAAGCCCAGCGTATACTCGCAGCACCTTTCTCTGCAAATACCCGCTGGGCTTTCACTAATCTTTATTATTTTTCACCATTCTTTATTCTTATTCACCAGTCTTTATTATGATTCGACAAAAAGAGAAAGATTCGGGTCTTTTGACATAACTATCTCTATTCTACCGTCACAGATTTAGCTAAATTCTTTGGTTTATCAACGTCCGCTCCTCTTGCAACTGCCATATAATAGGAAAAAAGTTGCAAAGGTACTACCGAAAGAACTGGCGAAAGGATATCCAGTGTATCTGGTACAGAAAAAACAACGTCCGCTGACTGTTGTATTTCTTCTTCGAGAGACGCTTTTGTTACGGCTATAACGTAGGCTCCTCTAGCTTTTACCTCTTTCATATTCGATACCATTTTATCATAAAGTGGTTCTTGTGTTGCCATCGCAACTACCAAGGTTCCTTTTTCCAATAAAGCAATGGTTCCATGTTTTAATTCTCCAGCGGCAATCGCTTCAGAATGTACATAGGAAATTTCTTTTAATTTAAGCGATCCTTCTCTAGCTGTATAATCATCAAGTCCACGTCCAATATAAAAAGCATGATGTTGATGAATCTGTTTATTTGCTAATTCTTTAATTTTCTCCTGATGGTCTAATATTTGCTGAATTTTAGACGGTAATTCTTTTAGTTCCTCTACAATCTTCACTATGTCTTCATGAGGCATCTGTGCTCTTAACTCAGCCATTTTTAATCCTATCAAGTAAAGAGCCATCACTTGTGTAATGTAAGCTTTTGTGGATGCCACCGCAATCTCAGGCCCTGCCCAGGTGTAAAAAACATCTTGTGCTTCTCTAGAGATTCGACTCCCTACCACATTGGTGACCGTCATCACATGAGCACCTTTTCCTTTAGCTTCTCTAAGCGCTGCTAAGGTATCGGCGGTTTCTCCTGATTGACTGACCGCAATAACCAATGTTCTTTCATCGACAAAAGGATCTCTGTAACGAAACTCTGAGGCGATTTCTACTTCAACAGGGATTCGTACAAATTTTTCAATCGCTGCTTTTCCAACTAAACCTGCATGCCAAGCGGTTCCACAAGCAATGATAATTATTTTCTTAAGATGATTCAATTGCTCCGGTGTTAAACTTAATTCATCCAATAAAATGCGGTTTTCATCATCTAAGCGTGGCATCAAGGTATCCCGAACCGCTTTAGGCTGTTCGTACATTTCTTTCAACATAAAATGCTCGTATCCACCCTTTTCAGCTGATTCTAGATCCCAAGTGACTTTGTATATGCTTCTTTCCACCGGCATGCCCAACTCGTCAAAAATATCGATATTGTCTTTGGTAAGGACTGCCATTTCTCCATCCTCAAGAAAATATACATCTCTGGTATATTTCAAAAGCGCCGGTATATCTGATGCAATATAATTTTCACCTTGTCCAATCCCTACTACAAGAGGGCTATCTTTTCGAACAGCTACCATCTTATTCGGTTCGTCTTTGCAGATAACACCAATGGCATAGGCGCCTTCCATCCGATGGACAGCCTTTTGTACTGCTTGAATAAGATCCCCTTCATAGTAATGCTCTATAAGATGAGCTATCACTTCCGTATCCGTCTCAGTAGTGAATTCAGCTCCCAAGGTACTTAACCATTCTTTTAGCCTCATATAATTTTCAATAATCCCATTATGCACCACTGCAATTTTCCCGCCATAACTGGAATGAGGATGGGCATTAATATCATTCGGCTCTCCATGAGTTGCCCACCGGGTGTGACCGATACCTAGTGTTCCAGGAACCCGATGTTTATTAAGATGCTCTTCTAGCACAGCCAGCCTCCCTTTGAATTTTTTTACCGCAATTCCTTGATCCGTATAGATTGCAACTCCAGCAGAATCATAACCTCTATACTCTAACTTCTGTAGCCCTTCTATTAAGATGGGAGCTGTTTGCTGCTCTCCAATATATCCAACAATGCCACACATATAATAAATGACTCCTTTCGACGTTCAGAACATTTTGATTTTATTTTTACTGTTTTCATTTATCTTCTGCACAAAAATCAGACCTCTGACAAGCTGTCACAGGTATTCACCCGAAGCACTTTGTACTGCCAATCACTTGCCAGCTTTGTCGCTTCTTTTTCGGTGGTGAAGTCACCGCAGGGCATCCGCCGATCAGTCGATACTCCCTGTCCCTCGTCAACTCATCATTAACTCTATGAGTCCAGGCGCTTGGTATAGCTATTTAGTTGTAGGTAAAGACACAGCACCACCCCTTTCAAAGTACTGATTTCCGAATATTTCTTGCAAGACGATTGTTCAAAACTTAGCCTAATCTTTTCTGTATTGTATCTGCTAATCCTCGTGCCATACTGTTTAGTTCTTCCTGATTTTCACCTTCCAGCATCACCCTTACCAAGGCTTCTGTTCCTGAAGGCCTTATCAGAATTCGTCCCTTGCCATCCATTTTTGATTCCAACAAACTTATTTCTTTACAGATTTCCGGATCATTCAAATACTCATGCTTTTTGCTGTTTTCCACCTTTGCATTCACCAAAACTTGTGGATAACTTTTCATCACCGATGCCAATTGTGATAGAGGCTCTTTCTTCTCTAGCAATAAACTAGCTAACATCAGTGAAGTTAATAACCCATCTCCTGTTGTGCTTTGCTCTGAATAGATAATATGGCCTGATTGTTCGCCACCCAGAACAAAGTTAGATTTTTTCATTTCTTCAATGACGTATCGATCGCCTACTTTTGTGCGAACTAATTTACATCCATGTTCTTTAAGGGCCAATTCCAGTCCCAGATTACTCATAACCGTTGTCACCAACGTATTGTGGGGTAGCTTGTTTTTTTCTTTTAGCCTTAGTGCCAATAATGCCATAATCTTATCCCCATCGACCATAGCTCCTTTTTCATCTACAGCAATAAGTCGATCCGCATCCCCATCATAAGCAAAACCAAAATGACTATTGGTTTCCACCACTTTTTTCTGAAGATTTTTTACATAAGTAGAACCACTGTCTTTATTAATATTTAATCCGTCAGGCTGGTCATTAATCACATGTATTTTTGCTCCTAGCGCCGCAAATACTTCTGGCGCAATACGAAAAGCGGCTCCATTAGCTGTGTCTATCGTAATTGTAAAAGAGCTATAATCTCCAGCAGCACTTTCTTTTAGGTGTTTCACGTATTGGTCAACATCCACTTCCTTTTGCCGCCATTTCCCCATATTTTTCGATTCAACGCTAGTACTCATTTTGATAGGATCTTTCATCATTTCTTCTATCTTATCTTCTAATTGATCGTCTAACTTAAAACCTTCACTGTTAAAAAATTTTATCCCATTATACTCCGCCGGATTATGAGAAGCGGAAATCATCACGCCACAGGAAGCTTGGGTGCTTTTTGTTAAGTATGCAACACCTGGTGTTGGTATAACGCCAACAGACGCTACATCGACACCCATACTAAAAAAACCGGCACTCAGAGAGGCCTCCAGCATATCACAGGATCTTCGAGTGTCCTTTCCAATAATCACCATAGGTTTATGAAATGTTTCCAGCATTACACCAGCACAAGCTTTAGCCATTTTATAGGCCCTTTCTGCTGTCAATTCTTCCCCCGCAATGCCTCGAACCCCGTCCGTCCCAAAGAGTCTCGCCATGCAACATCTTCCTCCTCTATTTCATCACTAGTCAGTTTATTGTAGCATAATGGTTGGCAAAACACAATGTAGCCGTATTCCTCCATCTTTCCATCCAAGTTTATCATTGAAGAAAAAAAGTGCAAGTCCTTGTAAGACTCGCACCTTTCCTTTGTTTTTTATAGGTTACTGATATTTTTAGTCAGTTGCCAGCTTTTTATAAATTTCATATCGTTCTTTAGCATCCATTTCAGCTGCTTTGAACAGTACTTCCGCTTCTTCTGGGAATGTCTTTTTCAAAGAAGCATAACGCACTTCACTGCTCAAGAAGTCTTGGAAAGACATGGAAGGTTCTTTAGAATCCAAGGTAAATGGATTTTTACCTTCTTCTTTCAATAACGGGTTGTATCGATACAGATGCCAGTATCCAGATTCTACAGCTTTTTTAGTCTGCTCCTGCGTCTTGCCCATACCAGCACCAATGCCATGAGCAATACATGGTGAGTAAGCAATCACCAAGGATGGTCCTGGATAAGCTTCAGCTTCTTTCATTGCTTTCATTAGCTGATTTTTATCAGCACCCATTCCAACTTGTGCCACATAAACATATCCATAGGTCATCGCCATTCTACCCAGGTCTTTTTTAATAATTTTCTTTCCTGAAGTAGCAAATTTAGCAACCGCACCAGCAGGAGAAGCTTTTGAGGACTGACCACCAGTATTGGAATATACTTCGGTATCCATTACTAGGACATTAATGTCATCTCCACTTGCCAACACATGATCAAGCCCACCATAACCGATATCATAAGCCCAACCATCGCCACCAAATACCCAGTGAGATTTTTTAACTAAATAATCTTTTTTCTCGATAATTTCATCCACAATTAGGTTTCCAGCTGATTTTTCCAGCAACGGAATCATTTCGTATGTGGCTGCTTTTGAAGCTTTCGCATCTTCTTTTCCTTCTATCCATGCAGCGAAAGTATCTTTCAAGTTTTGAGGTAGGTCAGTTTCTAAACCTTCTTTCATCAAATCCTCTAACTTAGCTCTTATTTGATTTGTTGCCAATACCATTCCGTAACCAAACTCTGCATTATCTTCAAACAAGGAGTTTGCCCATGCAGGACCGTGTCCGTTTTCATTTACGCAATATGGCACAGAAGGTGCGCTGCCTCCGTAAATAGAACTACAGCCTGTCGCATTAGCAATCGTCATTCGATCACCAAACAACTGAGTAATCAACTTCACATAAGGAGTTTCGCCACACCCGGCACATGCTCCAGAGAATTCAAAGAGCGGCTGTGCAAACTGGCTTCCTTTCATGTTTTCGATATTGGTTAAATTAGCTTTATTTTTAAGCGAAATAGCATAGTTCCAGTTTTCCTTTTGTGCTTCTATTTGAGGTTCAACCGGCTTCATTTCTAAAGCTTTCTTTTTAGATGGGCAAATGTCTGCGCAGTTTCCACAACCTGTACAGTCAAGGGTTGACACTTGAAGTCTGTATTGTAGACCTTCAAATTCTTTGCCCATTGCTTTTAGAGTTTCAAAGTTTTCTGGTGCTGCTTTTGCTTCTGCTTCATCAACCAGGAAGGGACGAATGGCTGCATGAGGACAAACAAAAGAGCACTGGTTACACTGTATGCAGTTTTCTTTTATCCACTCTGGCACATTAACAGCGATTCCTCGTTTTTCGTATTCTGAAGTTCCCATAGGGAAAGAACCGTTTTCTCTTCCTACAAAGGCACTAGTAGGCAGATCATCTCCTTCTTGTGCATTCATTGGACGAAGGATGTTTTTAATGAAATCAGGAGCATCATCTTCCTTTGCCATTTCTGCTTCTGCGCCAGTCCAGCTGCTTGGAACTTCAACAGCTTCCAACGCATCCATGCCCATGTCTATTGCCTTTTGATTCATTTCAACAATTTTTTCACCTTTAGACCCATAGGTGTCCACAACAGCTTGTTTCATATATTTTATCGCATCTTCAACCGGAATTACTTCTGCCAGCTTAAAGAATGCAGACTGCATCACCATGTTGATTCTATTGCCAAGGCCAATTTCTGCAGCAATATCCGTTGCATCAATAATATAGAATTTAATGTTTTTTTCAGCTATTGTCTTTTTCAGGCTAGCTGGTAATTTTTGATCCAATTCTTCTTTTTTCCAAATACAGTTCAGCAGGAAAGTTCCGCCTTCTTTAATTCCTTTCAACAAATCATATTGATTTACATAGGCTTGATTATGGCACGCTATAAAATCAGCCTCACTGATCAGGTAAGTGGAGCGGATGGGTTTTTCTCCAAAACGTAAATGAGAAATCGTTACCCCGCCTGATTTTTTGGAATCATAGGAGAAGTATCCCTGTGCATATAGATCTGTATGATCACCAATGATTTTGATGGAGTTTTTATTTGCTCCTACCGTACCATCAGAACCAAGTCCCCAGAATTTACATCTAACCGTTCCTTTAGGCTCTGTGCTTAATGGATCTGTAACAGGCAAGGATGTATTTGTAACATCTTCGTTGATTCCAACTGTAAAACCATTTTTAGGTTCTGCCTGCTTTAGGTTTTCAAAGACGGCTTTCATTTGAGCAGGTGTTGTGTCTTTAGATCCAAGACCATATCGCCCACCTACAATAACCGGTGCATCTGCTTTTCCATAAAACATATCTTTTATATCTAAGTACATAGGCTCTCCCGGTGCTCCCGGCTCTTTACATCGATCCAAGACCGAAATCTTTTTAACTGTTTTAGGGAGAACATCCATAAAGTAAGATGAAACAAAAGGTCTATATAGATGTACTTTAATAACCCCTACTTTTTCGCCTTTTTCAAGTAAATAATCTACCGTCTCTTCTAAGGTTTCTGTTACCGACCCCATAGCAACAACCACGTGCTCAGCATCTGATGCACCATAATAGTTAAATGGCTTGTAGTCTCTTCCGGTAATTTCATTGATCTTATTCATATAATCCACTACAATTTCCGGAAGTGCGTTGTAAAATGGATTGACGGCTTCTTTTGCCTGGAAGAAAATATCAGGATTCTGAGCCGTACCCCGTAGTTCTGGATGCTCTGGATTTAGAGAATCCGCTCGGAAAGCTTTAATCGCATCCCAGTCTACTAGCTCCTTAAAGGTATCGTATTCAATAGCTTCAATCTTTTGAACTTCATGAGAGGTTCTGAATCCATCAAAGAAATGCACAAAAGGAATTCTACCTTTAATAGCTGCCAAGTGAGCAATTCCACCTAAGTCCATTACTTCCTGAACACTTCCAGAAGCCAGCATCGCACATCCGGTCTGACGAGCTGCCATCACATCAGAGTGATCTCCAAAAATAGATAAGGCATGAGCCGCTACCGCACGAGCGCTTACATGAAAAACACCCGGCAATAATTCACCTGCAATTTTATACATATTGGGAATCATCAATAAAAGACCTTGTGACGCTGTATACGTTGAAGTTAATGCACCTGCCGCTAAGGATCCATGCATAGCACCAGCAGCACCAGCCTCTGACTGCATCTCTGTAACGGTTACGGTTTGTCCAAAAATATTTTTTTGTCCGTACGCACTCCATTCATCAACACTTTCCGCCATGTTAGAGGAAGGGGTGATTGGATAGATAGCCGCTACATCTGTAAATGCATAAGACACATAAGCAGCCGCTGTGTTCCCATCCATCGTTTTCATTAATTTTGACATTAAATTGCCTCCTTCTTGATTTTGATTTATTTTTAACTTTATCTTGGGTTGAAAAAAATACTGTCACTTATTAATTATAAAGCATTAAAGTAGCATTTACCAGTATGATTGAAAAAAAATGGAAAGTTTATATTTTCAGAAATCTGCAATTTATTTTATATGTCTATTATTTAGTTTAATCTTTCACATACTCAATTTCCTATGTCTTCTTGTTTCTTATTTATAATTGTCTTATAATAGGCTTATCTATGCAGGAGCTTTGACTTTTTTCAGAAATATCTATTTACTTCCCTCCTGCTTTTTCACCACTTTAAGAACTCTTAAAACGAGAGGTGTTTTTTTATGCATAATAATGATTTTTATTCCGTCCCATTGTCTTATCAACACTTAGCAAGTAGATTTTTCTCAGATAAGGTAAATGATCACGAGATGCGTGTGATGCATTATTCTTTATTCATATTCGATGCTATTAAAGCAGAATTTTCAATTGGCCCTAAAGAGCGACATCTACTTTATCTTAGCGCTATGCTTCATGATATTGGTTATGAAATCAGTGCAAAAAAACATGATTCCCATACGTTTTCCATTATAAAAAACGATCCATTTTTTAATTGCATCCCTCATCCAGAGCGTTTAATGTTAGCACTAATTGCCGGTGGGCATAGAAAAAAAATCAGTTCTGAAATTCGTCTATTAAGCATAACGAATCAGCTGATTGTAAATCAATTAGCCGCTATTCTTCGTATTGCCGATGCGATTGATTATCCCCGAGATAGAGAGCTTCGTATCACTCATATTCAATTGCATTCTAATTTTTTGGAAATACATTTTATCACGCCAGTCTTTGATGTGGTTCAAACACGTATTGAGAAAAAATCTTCTTTGTTTAAAGAAACATTCGACCGCTCCCTCAAACTCTGCAAAAGTGTTTAGACTTTTCGGTCTATATGTCTATTTTCCGTATGGATTGGACATCTTCATCTTTTTCTGATATCATGGCGACAAACTTATTAATAAAGGAGCGATCCCATGGATCAGAAACAAGTATTAGCTATTGTAGAAGGTAGAGAAATTACTCAAGAAGATCTTGAGCTTGTTATTCAAAGTCTCAACCCACAACAGGCGAATCAGTTCCAAACAGAAGATGGAAAAAAACGATTATTACAGGAACTGGTAAATCAAGAATTGATTTACCTAGATGCTGTTGAAAATGGAGTAGAGTCAAACCTTGATTATCAAAGAGCTTTAAAGAAAATGAAAGACAATTTTTTGAAACAATATGCGATGAACGCCATGTTCCAAAAAGCCGAAGTGTCCGAAGAAGAAATCGAACAGTTTTATAAGGATCATCCGGAGCAATTCCAGCAACCTGCTCAAACGAAAGCAAGCCATATCTTAGTTGATGATGAGGATGCGGCCATTAAGATAAAGAACGAACTTAATGAGGGTGCTTCTTTTGAAGAAAAGGCTAAAGAAGCTTCCGGTTGCCCTTCTAGTCAAAAGGGTGGAGATCTTGGGTATTTTCCTAAGGGAAAAATGGTTCCTGAGTTCGAAGAAGCTGCAATGGAACTAAATCCTGGCGAAATCAGCGAACCGGTTAAAACTCAGTTCGGATTTCATATTATTAAAGTGGTTGACCGAAAAGAAGGTAGCACCAGCAAGTTAGAAGATGTTAAAGATCAGTTGCAACAACATTTAGCCGCCCAAAAACAACAATCTATTTATTTAGAAACAGTGAACAGCCTAAAAGACAAGTATAAAGTGGAAATAAAATAATTTTCGAATAAAAAGAACCTCTCTTCTTGTTTAAGAGAGGTTCTTTTTAATAAGCGATATCTACTCCATCAATGGTTATTTCATATGTGAAAAAGAATTTTCTCAGATCCATATGAACCGTATTTCTCTTGAATTTAATTTCTTTATCGATATATACAGTAATGGTATCTGTCAGGTAAGCTTTATATTTCTCTTCATTTTTAGGTTTTTCTTCCTTCACCGAAGGCAAGTTAGGACCTAATCAACAACGTTTGATTTCAACTTGATCAACCGTTAAATTTCCAATCGCTTTTTTGGCTAAATATTTTTTCAGTTTCTCTGTCATCAGGATGTTCACAACCTCACTCCTTCCATGTCCTCTTTCGCGTAACTCTTCACCTTTTATCTTCTGTATTTCCCTGTCAACCCTTTCTATAAACAGGTTTTTTAGTTTTCGGATAAATAATATCTTTCTAAGACCGCTTCTGCCGATCGAATTCCATCAACCGCTGCTGACATAATCCCTCCCGCAAAGCCACACCCTTCACCGCTTGGGTATAATCCTTTAACGTCACTTTCCATTCTTTCATTTCTTTTGATGCGAAGGGGCGATGAACTCCTCGTTTCCACTCCGGTTAATAGGGCATCCTTCAATGCAAATCCTTTCATCTTCTGATCCCATTTTTTCAACGCTTCTCTTAACACCTCTGTAACGTAAGGCGGCAAACAGCTTGTCAGTTCTGTTGGCGTTATTCCAGGTCGATAGGTCGAAAGAACACTTCCCAGTTCCCTCGATGGTCGGGAAGCCAGAAAATCTTCTACTCGCTGAACAGGTGCATGGTATTTTTCTCCGCCAAGCTTAAAAGCTTCTTGTTCCCACTTTCGTTGAAATCTCATGCCAGCTAAGGGATCGTCTCCTTCAAAGTCCTTAGGTGTAACAGACACCAGTAATGCGCTGTTTGCATTTTTACCTTTTCTTCCATAGGCGCTCATGCCGTTTGTTACCACTGATCCCGCCTCAGAAGCTGATGCAACCACCATTCCACCAGGACACATGCAAAAGGTGTATGCACCTCTTCCCATCGGGTGATGCCAGGATAGTCTATAATCTGCTGCTCCTAGTATATGAGCATTTTTATCTGTACCATATTGAATCAGATTGATTTGCTTTTGAGGATGTTCAATGCGCACTCCTAAAGAAAACGCTTTTGCTTCCATCGGTACACCGGACTGATAAAAAGATTCAAACAAGTCTCTGGCACTATGTCCCATAGCCGCAATGACAATTGAGGTTTCAAGATGTCCTTTGTTTTCTATTTCCACTCCTTTTATTTCTCCTTTTTCTATTTGAAGCTCTGTTACTTTGTGTCCATAAAGAACCTGGCCCCCTTCTCGAATAATTGATTTCCGAATTTCAGCCACTACATTTCTTAATTTATCCGTTCCAATATGCGGCTTACTGTCGTACAGAATTTCTTCCGGAGCACCATGTTCCTTAAGTTTTTTAAGAACATATCGACATCTAGGATCCTTGATCCTTGTCGTTAGTTTTCCATCGGAAAAAGTGCCGGCTCCTCCTTCTCCAAACTGAACATTAGATTCTGGGTTTAGTTTTCCATTTTTCCAAAAATCATAAACATCCTTTACCCGTTGCTCTACTTTTTCTCCCCGCTCCAGCAAGATAGGCCGGTATCCTTTTTCTGCCAAATAAAGGCCACAAAAAAGACCTGCAGGCCCTGTACCGATAATCACAGGTGGTTTTTCCAACTTTAAGTTCCCTTTGTTTACATTGGCTTCCACTGGCGGCTCTTCTGGCATTAAAGCAATGTTTTTATTGCGTTTCAAGCGATTCAGTACTGACTTTTCATTTTTCACATGCACATCAATAATATACACAAACATAATGTTTTCTTTTCTTCTTGCATCAACAGAACGCTTGTATACTCGATAGTCTATGATTTCTTCCGTTTCTAGCTTTAATTGCTCCATAATAGCTTTCATTAAATTTTGTTCTTGCTTGGCAGAAATTTTCAGTTCGCGAATACGAATCATTGATTCACCTCTTTATATTTTCAACAAACACCACTATGCTAACGCCGAACTTCGACCCGCTATGATTCCTGTGCACCATGCCCAATGAAGGTTATAGCCGCCACAGTCACCATCTATATCCATCATTTCTCCCGTCAGATAAAGCCCCTTTACGAGCTTAGATTCCAGCGTATCTGTCCTTATTTCAGTAGTATCTATCCCGCCTGCTGTTACTTGAGCATGCTGCCAGGAAAGCGTTCCCTTCACCGGTATTACCCAGTTTGACAAAAGGTTAATCAACTGTTTTAGCTGTATGTCCGTTACTTCTGAAACCAAACAGTCGGTTTTTATAATCCCTGATTCTTTTAATATAACCGGAATCATTTTTTTATGTAGCAACCCTACAAGAGAAAAGTCTGCCGGTTTTTCTTGTGAACTTCTCATTCTCATATAGACTTCCGCACACAATTCATCCCGACTCCACTCAGGAAAAAGAGATATGCTCACGTTACAGTTTTCGCCTTTTTCTGACGCCAACCTTCCTAGTTGTAAAGCTGGAGGACCTGATATCCCATATTCTGTAAAAAGGATTTCTCCTTCTTCTCTTCTCAGTATTTCCTTTTGCTGTGTAATAGAAACAGCACCTTGCCATTTAACGCCATTTAAAGCCTTTAGCCAGGGAGCCTTTAACTTAAGCTGAACGATTGCTGGCAATGGTTTGATGAGCCGATGACCTAATTGCGTTGCTAGTTGATACCCACTGCCATCAGCCCCAAATTTGCTGCCAGCTTTACCTCCAGTCGCTAAAATCACCTTGTTTGCTTCTATTGTTTCTTTTATTTCTTTCCCTTCTAGCATCACTCCAAATCCATGTTCTTTTTGGTTAATACAGACTGCTTTCGTTTCTGTTCTAATCTCTACACCCAATCGTTCCATTTCATATCTAATCACATCTAGAACAGAAGATCCCTGGTCAGAATATGGATATATCTTCCCTTCTTCCTCTACTTTATACTTTATTCCCAAATGTGAAAACAGGGATAAAACTTCTTCTAAAGTCACTTTCTTTAACACCGATTCAGCTAATATCAGGTTCTTCCCATGATAATAAGGTAGTGATGAGTTCATATTGCTAAAATTACATCGACCATTTCCCGTTGCCAACAGTTTTTTTCCGGCTCTTTTTTCTTTTTCTATCAGCATTACATCCGTACCATATCTTGCAGCTTCAATGGCCGCAATCATACCAGAAGCTCCAGCTCCTATAATGACAGTTTGTTTCTTTTGATGCACTTTTCATCTTCCTTTCCACTATTTTTCATATGCAAATAGTGTTGTATCGTTAAAGCTTCTTGAAATTCATCCTCTTAACAACATCTCTTTATATTTATTATTTCTCTCTGCATCCATGTTGATTTATTATAGCATACCATTAGCTTATCTTTTTTTTCAACGCTATTATCAGTTGCTATGGCCGGCTTTTTTCGCTCTATCTTCCGGCCTAATAATTCTAGCCGGTACACCAACAGCTGTACATCCTTTCGGCACATTTTTTACAACAACAGCATTAGCCCCAATTTTTGATCCTTTTTCCAGTGTAATAGGTCCAAGTATTTTTGCCCCAGCACCAACGATAACATTGTTCTCTACCGTTGGATGTCTTTTTCCTTTATCTTTTCCTGTGCCACCCAAGGTTACTCCATGAAACAAGGTTACATCATCACCAATTTCTGCTGTTTCACCAATGACAATGCCCATTCCATGGTCAATAAAAAGCCTTTTTCCTATTGTTGCACCTGGGTGAATTTCGATCCCTGTCAAAAATCGTCCTATCGTCGATACGATACGGCCTAACAAGATGAACCGAGAACGGTACAACGCATTAGCAATACGATGCAAGCATATGGCATGCACTCCTGGATAATTCAGAATCATATCTAATCTGTTTCTTGCTGCCGGATCTCTTTCCCTTACCACATCAAAATAAGATGCCATGTTCATCCTCCTTCTAGATCATACTATACTAATTCACTCGGAATAGTAATGTATATTGTACGCTTTGCAGAATAATATGTCAACAAAAACAGTCCTTTTCTTTTTCTGAAATCATGTCTATAATGGAATATAAGGTTAGGAGGACATACAATGAAAACACATCATAAAAGCCAACGTTTAGGAACTGAAGCGATTTTACCCTTACTGTTTCGTTTGTCAATCCCCGGTATGGTTTCTATGTCTGTTCAAGCACTATACAATGTGGTAGACAGCCTTTTTGTAGCCAGAGTCAGCGAAAATGCTTTGACGGCACTAGCCATTGCTTTTCCTGTTCATATTTTCATCATCGCCTTATCAACAGGAACAGGTATTGGTACTAGTGCCCTTATTTCAAGAATGCTTGGTAAGGACAATCGTCAGGGGGCTTTCCTTGTAGCTCAGCATGTCATTACAGCTGGGCTTGTTTACGGAGTTCTATCTGGCTTAGCAGGCATCTTTCTTTCAGAGTCTATTGTGTCTATTTTTACAAATGATCCTGAGGTATTGGTTCAAGGCACGCAATATGTCCGCATTCTTCTTTTAGGCTCTGTCTTTCTCTATGTTTCGATTATTGCCAGTGATATTATGAGAGGCCAGGGAAATACATTTGTACCAATGTTAGCCTTGATGATCGGCGCCATTACAAACATTGTTTTGGATCCCTTTATGATTTTTGGTATTGGTATTTTTCCTAGATGGGAGGTTCTTGGTGCTGCTTTGGCTACTGTTATTTCTAAAGCCATCAGTTGCTTGTTTATTTTAGTTGTTTTGTATGGCGGCAATAATGAAATCAAACCTCGTCTCGAAGGTTTTTCTTTTGATTTTAGCATTTTGGCTGAGGTGTATAAAATCGGGCTTCCAAACATGGTCATGCAAGTAATGACCTCTTTTATGATCGGCATCCTAAACAGCATTGTTGGTGCTTATTCTGAAGTTGCTATCGCTGTCAATGGGGTATATTTTCGATTGCAATCTTTTGCTATTATGCCCGTTTTCGGATTAACTCAAGCTTATATCCCTATTATTGGTTATAATTATGGGGCTGGAAACACAGAGAGAATGAAAAAAACAGTTCTTTATGCTTTAATGGCAGGATTTCTTATCACAGGTACCGGTTCACTATTATTTCGCTTTTTTCCAGTTCAGCTAATGAGCCTTTTTAATCCTGGTGAAGAAATGTTGGAAATCGGGGTGCACACTCTCCAAACCATTTCCATCGGCTTATTTGTAGTTGGCCCCGCTATTATTGGCGCTACCACTTTTCAAGCAATCGGCAAGGGGCTCCCAGCACTGGCCTTATCTTTTTTGCGCCAAATGATTTTATTAATTCCACTAGCATACTTATTTGGCCATTTATGGGGTCTTTATGCTGTATGGTATGCATTTCCCGCTTCTGAATTTATCGCTTTTGTTATTATGATTCTATGGTTGGGTAGTAAGCTAAAGAGGGTTTTTAGGGAAATGGAAACGCAGCAAGCTGCCCCGCTCTAATGTACAACGTGTTTTTAATATCACAGAATACTGGAGGTTTATAGGATGGATGAAAGAAAAATAGTATTAAAAGCATCAATAAAAGGCATGATGAGTATGTTAATAAAATTCGTCTCTCTATTAGTGGTCGTAATGATTGTTTTTTTCAGAGTAAGACAATTCCAGCAATCGATCATGCAGGAATACTCTGTTGGTTACATTTCAGCTCTTACACAGATTTTGGATACAGATATGGAAATAATTGAACTGGGAATGCTTCTTATTTCTTACCTTGTCAGTTTAGCTTTATTAGCCGCTATTATTTATTCTTTATATCACTTGTTTTCCTTGCTTTTTGGACTTTCGTCCATTACTATCATCGATTTTCAACAAGGAAGGATTGTTCAAAAGTCTCTTCGTTTCCCCTTTTTGCGTATTGAAGACGAAAATAGATTTCATCAACTGATTCAAATTCGAATTGAACAAAATCTTATTGACGGTATTTTGCAGGGTGGAACGCTTTACATTGAATACTTAGTAGAAAGCCAACTGGATTCTCAGTTGCGAGTTTTATTGATCCCCTATGTTAAAGATCCTGACAAAGTCAAACGCAAGCTTCTTTCTTATTAAAAAAATCCGATCTCTTGTACAGAGATCGGATTTTTTAGCTTATCATACTATCTTTCGAAAATCTTTTTCTGCCATTGGCTTATAATAAAAATACCCCTGCACATTTTCGCAACCAAAAAGTTTTAATATGTTGATCTGCTCTATTTCTTCAACACCTTCAGCTGTCACTTTAAGGTTGAGTTCATGTGCCATATTAATAATCTGCCTAACAATTGCCGCCTCTTTTTTATTTTTTTCCAGCTGACTTATAAAGGCTTTATCTATTTTCAGAATATCCAAGGGCAACGCTCTCAAATAATTTAGTGATGAATAGCCGGTTCCAAAATCATCTAAGGCTACCTTTACTCCTAAATTTCTTATCTTTTCTAACACTTTCACACTATGATGCATGTTTTCCATCGCAACATTTTCCGTTATTTCGATATGCAGATATTGAGGATCCATTTCATAATAATGTATTAACTTTTCAATCCACTCGGAGATATCTTGTCTCTTAAACTGAACGGGAGATATATTAACAGAAACCATTAGAGAGGTTCCTTTACTATCCTTCCAATCTCTCTGGTGTTTTAATACCGTTTCCATTACCCATTGTCCTATAGGGAGAATTTGACCAGTCTCTTCTGCAATATCAATAAAATGAAAAGGTGATAGAATCCCTTCTGTCGGGTGGTTCCATCGAATCAAAGCTTCCGCTCCACAGATTTGAGAGGTAGATAAATCTAATATAGGTTGGTAGTATACCAAAAACTCTTCTCGCTGAATAGCATACCGAAGGTCTTTTTCTTTTTCCATCCAAGTAGCTACGCGTTCACGAATGTTTTGATCAAAAAACCGGTACTTATTTTTTCCACCTGCTTTTGCCTCATTCATTGCAACATCCGCATGTTGAATGAGTGTATCTCTATCATCCCCATCATCTGGATAAACTGCTATTCCTATACTCGCTCCAATAAAAAATTCTGACTCTTCTATCGTAAAAGGAGTTTCAAAAGACTTTAATACATCCAACGCTAGCTCCTCTACCTCTATCAAACTATCTATTCTTGGCTTTAAGAGAAAAAATTCATCCCCTCCGGACCTGGCCACTATTTCTCCGTTATTGGCAATTCCCTCAAAACGACGTGCTACTTGTTTTAACATTTCATCGCCAACCAAATGTCCCCTAGTGTCATTTATCCTTTTAAAATCGTCTAAGTCAACAATTAAAAGTGCAAACTGCTTGTTTTTTCTTTGATGGGATAGCAATACTTTTTTTAGATGATCGTAAAATAAGGTTCTGTTTCCTAGTTTTGTTAGTTTATCATAAAATGCCATATCATACATTTCCATCATCATTTTTTTCTGACCAGTAACATCCAGATGAGAACCCGCCATACGTAACACATTGCCATCCTTATCTCTTGCAACTTTTCCTCTGCTTTGAACCCAACGATAGTCTCCTTTTTTTTCTTTCATCCTATACTCACAGTAATAATAAGGAACGTTACCTATTGAATGTTGCTCTTCGGCTTTTTTAGCTGTCAGAAAATCATCAGGATGCACCAGAGATTTCCAGCCTTCGTAAGTGTTACCAATCTCCTCCTCGTCATAACCAAGCATTTCTTTCGTTCGGCTAAACATCATTGTGCCGGTTTGTTTATTGAAATCCCATATATTTTCATTACTACCTTCAACAATAAGCCTATATTTTTCTTCTGTTTCAGTCAAAACAATTTGTTGTTTTTTTAGGCTGTTATAATTTTCCTCAAGTTCTGATTCCATCGCAATCAATTCTTCGTAAGAGCTTTCCAGTTCTTCATAACTCATTAATAATCGATGCCGAGATTCCTTAAGCTTTTGCATTTGGTTGTATATTAATACAAACAGCAATATGCCTGTAATAAATACATAGAACCACCCTTTATAAGTCTGCATGATTCTATAATGGTGAGGATCTGAAACAAGATATAGCAGTATTTTATCAGAAAGAGCAATCCAAAATAAACCCACAACCATGTATATGCTTGTAATTTTCCATGGAATTTTCTCAAAGCTGGTTAATTGAAGGTTATTTCGCTCAGCAACTTGCCTAGCTTTTTCTTTTTCCAGTACTCCCATATACCTGCCTCCTCCATGACGATCACCTAAATCTAAAAGTAAGTTCTAATATTTGCTCTATACCCTTCTTACTATTTTTGTAACGACTACTTATGATCAAAGTAAGGGCTTTTCATTAAAATACCTTCTCAACTCTTTTTATTTTCTATGGTTTATTTCTCTGCTTAACCATTCTTTCGGGACAAAAGAAAAAACTCCTGCTTTTTGCAGAAGTTTACCCACTGAATGCCTTAATTCTTCTATTTCTTACTTCTTGAATGTGAAAATAGCCTGTCATAAAACCGCTTATTAAACAAACCAACCAAAACGTTACTGTCCGAAAAATCAGCGTCAGTACCAGTGCCAGAGAAGGGTCTATGCCAGCAATCGTTAACAATACTACCATCGCTCCTTCAAAGGTGCCTACACTTCCAGGCAAAGCAGGTATCATAGCCACCGTATAGGCAATAAAGACAACAGCCGCTGCCACCCAAAACCGAACCTCTATACCTAAGTCAGTTGTTAGCATAATCATTTTCAAGGGATATAGAAGCCAAATAACACTAGCTAGCATTAATTGTATTGCCATTTCAAATTTATTCGTTCTCATCCGAAGCCAATGTCTTTTGGATTCATCCGCTATTTTCCCGATACTCTTTATCCTATCAGCATGTTTCTTCTTAATTATTCTGTATGCGCAAGTTCCGATAATACAAATAAAAATAAGGAGTCCGGCATAATAGAATAGGTATTTCCACTGATTTTCGCTAACATTCCACGCCCATTTAGCCGATATATTCGTCCAGAAATGCATCAAATACATGCTCGATAATAGTATGGTGTACCCAAGAAAAACAAGGCCACTAAGACTTTTTTGTATCATTAATAATGAAGCGGCTTCTTCCCCAGTCCAACGTAAACGTTCCTTAAACCACCACACTTTAACAGCCTCTCCACCGATTTTAACCGATGGTGTGATCGATTCAACAAAACTTCCAGCCATATTCATTCGAAGCATCTGCTTAATAGTCACTTCACGATAATTTGACCAGGCTAGCCTTTTCCACTGATATGCAATCAGCAGTTGAGTGATGATCTGCAAAAAAATCAATAATAAAAGCGTTTTCTTACTGATCCCCTTAAATCCGTCGATCACAGAAGCTATATCCGTCTGCCAGATAAGTAGCAATACCAACAGGCTTCCAATGATTGTCACTATTCCCTTTTGAGTCCGACTCATATTCTTTTCCTCCACAAACCACCATACAAGTTCCTTTTATCGTTTTTCGAGGGTTCAACAAAAGCTTTTTATTGCTAGTTAGCATCTCGTTGCTATACTTTCCATAGGATCGGTCATAAAATTTCTCCATCCATGCACGAGGAAACCTAGCCAAAATTTTCGTACCCGGGTGTGTGTTTTTCTGGAGATGAGCTAAAACCTCTTCTCTATTTTTCACCTGAAGAGCTATATGAACTACTTGATAATTTTTAGGATCAAAACTCTGACCACATCCTACATACACATTAATATCTTTGTTTTTACCCATTCGTTGTAAAAGGTCAGAGGCATGTTGTACAGCCTCTTGATCACAATCCAAAACGTCCACCTTAGCTCCTGTTTGGCGATGGATTTCAATCGCCGTAGCCGGGAATGCACCACCTCCAATACAAAGCACACGATCCTGTCGTTTAATGCCACCTATTTTTATCTCATCTCTGACAATTTTTTCATAGTAGTATTGAAACAAGGGATAAGAAAAGGTACTGTGAGACAAAGCTATTTCTAACAAGCGAGTTGCTTGCGGTATCATAGAAAAACTCCTTTCAGACTTAACCAATAATGGCTGTCACTATATTTGCAATTTGAAAAAACAAGCCACCTAAAACAAAAGCACTGATCGTAGTCCCTAGACCAACAAGTAGGCCTATCTTAGCGCCAAATTCTTTTACTAAAACACCTAACACAGCCAAGCAAGGCATATAAAACAAAGCCACTACCGCACCCGTGAAAAGCTGAATCCCTGAAAGCCCAAGCTCCAACAAAGGAAGTACCGCAAGTTCTCTACGAACAATCCCTAATATTAATCCTAGTGTTGCTTCAGGCGGTAGCCCCAACCAGCCTTCAACTAAGGGAGATAACACAACTCCTACTTGCACTAATGCCCCCGTCTCAGCTAGTAAAGCTGCAAAACCGACACCTAAAACCATCGGCACTTCCGCTTCAACAATAAAATGTTTTACTCGCAACTTTATTTTTTTTATTAGTGTTTGTCGGTCTGGTAGCAATAAATTAGGTATCTCTAAAAGCATCGGATCGCTTTTCCCTGGTATAAACCGGTTCAGCATCATGCCTGATACAAGAATGGCTATAAACGACACAAGGTACACGGCGATTAGCAAAAACACCGAGTGGTCACCTAGTAGTGCTATAAAGGCTCCTGTTTGTGCCGCACAAGGCACCGTAAAAGTTACCATCGACGCAACCATCAAGCGTTCCTTTTGCGTTGTAGCCGCCCTGGTACCTAGTATTGCAGGGATTGCACATCCATACCCCATAATCATAGGTACGATATTACCACCTTGTATGCCTATCTTTCTAAAAACACCGTCCACCAGTACTCCTAGTCGTGGCAGGTATCCACTATCTTCCATAAAAGAAAGCACTACGTAGAATAATAAGACATAAGGAAGAATAAGTGCAAAGGGCCATTCGATGCCTTTTACAAGCATACCATATTCGCCCATCAATACATTATATAAGATTCCTTCCGTCACAAAGAGCTGTACAACTCGGTCTAAAAACGGAACGATCACCCGGTGTACCAAAGGCAATAAGATAGCACCTCTTAGCCCCTTTCCACCACCTACAACAATCCCCAAAGCTATACTCATCACTAAGAAGGCAATAGGGATTCCCGGAAAGGGTCTCATCGTAGCATCCCCAAGTTTTTCTAACCAAGTAGGATGTCGATGCTCAACTTGTTGTACTTCTCGAATCACTTTCCCTACCCATATCCAACGATCATCCTCGGATTTCGACCATTCTTTTTTTTGAAAGGAAGCATTTTCCTCAATCGAGTGAATCGTTGCTTCCATAAGCTCCGAAAGACCAATATTCCGAACAGCTACTGTTGAAATAACCGGAGCATCAAGGTATTCTTGCAAAGAATCTACGTCAATGTCAATTCCCTGCCTTTTTGCAACATCTATCATGTTTAATGCAAAAATAACAGGGATGGGCTTTTTAAGTATTTCAGTGCTTAAATGTTGTATTTGAGAAGCAAAAAATAGATTCCTCTCTAGGTTTGTAGCATCCAGCACGACAACAATCGCATCCGCCGCTTCTTGCTTCAACATGTCTATCGCTACTTTTTCTGCTTCTGAGGAAGCGTCAAGAGAGTAGGTTCCAGGAACATCGATCAGATCACCTTGTTTACCTCTAAACTGCCAGTCCCCTTTAGTAAAGCTTATGGTTGTTCCAGTATAGTTGGCACTTTCCACTTCAACACCTGTTAGTTTACTAAATATAACGCTTTTTCCTACATTTGGGTTCCCCATTAATAGGATGCGGTAGCCAGAAGCCTTTGGTTCTAATTCTGATTGAGTTGAATGACAATTCAATTAAGCATCCTCCTTGACGATAATCTGTTCTGCCAGTTCTCTAGCTAAAGCAAAGCTTCTATTTCCAATCGATACTACTACGGGTCCCCCGAAGGGCTGCTTCGTTTTAATGGCTATGCACTGACCTTTTCTAAAGCCCATAGCATCTAACAATGGAACTTCAGGAAGCGACTCAATGATGCACTGACATTTTTTCTTCATTGTATATAGCGACATTTTAATCCCCCATATCTTTTATATAAAACAATGATTATCTTTCTCAATTGCATTATAAGTTTATCACTAAATCCCTTTCTTTTCAACATATTTCTTTTTTTCTTTTGATTTTCTTTCTACACCCTTTGGTATTCGTTAGTGTTTTCTGTTTTTTGTCTGATTATTAGGGTTTAACGGACAATGCTTACATGCCTCTAATCGATGAATCAAATCACTGCTAGCTCTCTTAGAAAAAACACATGGAATGCTCATTTGCTTTGCTTTTTCTTTCACTAACTGCGTCATATTATGTTCAATAAAATCTGTAAATATAATGACGAGATCTGTTTGCTCCGGAATATCCATTTTTCTCATCCCTTTTTTTCTTCCGGTCCAATGAACATATTCTTCTATTCCAAAACTCTGAAGCGCATTTGGTATACTACCTAATCTATCTGCTCCTACAAGTAATGCTTTCATTTATTTCTCCTCCTTCGATTTCCCTCTACCTGCCTATAGTAACAGTTTATATCACGCCAAATTTATTGATAATGATTATCAATATTATATACTTCTGTGTTATTTTTGTCAATAAAAAAAGATCTTTCGCTCTGCTAAAGATCTTGGTTCTACGCTTGTCTATAATGCTGACACTATCAAATTTCATCTCATCATGAAGGTTTGTTCTTATACTAGTTTTTTCACAACAGCGACAAAGATTAAGACTGCTACAGAAGTCATCACAATGGTCCCACCGGGAGCTAGCGATGCATAAAAAGAGATGACTAAGCCTCCCATTACAGAAATCAAACCAAATACTAAAGATGCTATAAAGGTCACACGAAAACTTGTTTTTAATTGAAGGCTGGTAGCTACAGGTATTACCATCAGAGACGATACCATTAGTATACCGACAATCCTCATGGAAATAGAAATTGTCATTGCCACGAGAACTGTAAAAATAAAATTGATTCTTTTCACCGGAACACCCGCAAGACGTGCAGCCGTTTCATCGAAGGCCATATAAAATAATGATCGATAGTAAAATAATACAGTAGCTAAAATAATGCCTCCTAATACTAAAATACTGACTAAGTCCTGATAGGACACCAGCGTTACACTTCCAAATAAATAGCTAAAAACAGTGGCTCCTGCTCCACCCATACTAATGAGTATCGTCGCTAATCCGATGCCAAAAGAAAGAATAACAGCAAGTGACACCTCCGCATATTGATGAAATTCTTTACGCAATATTTCAATAGCAAAAGAGGCTGCTAAGGTGAAAAACAACGCCGTATAAATAGGATAAAAATTCAACAATATTCCTCCAGCAACACCTGCCAAAGCAACATGCGACAGTGTATCGCCAATCATTGACAGCCGTCTTAACGTCAAAAAAATTCCTATCGACGGGCATATAAGTGCTACAAAAATACCTGCAATTAGTGCTCGTTGCATAAAGCCATATTGCAATATTTCCGGCATTTTATCCCTCCTTAATGATTATGATGCACTATTTTTGTTTTTTCTCCATAAATACTCTCAAGATATTCTTCCGGTCTAAATGCCTGAGAATCATGCACATATATTTTCCCATTGCCCATACAAGCTATATGACTTGTTCTTTCGCTAATTACCCCTACGTCATGAGATACCATCACTAACGTGATTCCCATTTTTTGATTTAATTTTTCCATCAGTGCATAGAATTTTTCCTGAGACTCAAAATCTACTCCCACCAATGGCTCGTCCATAAAAATCACTTGAGGAGAGTTAACAAGTGTTCGCGCAATAAACACACGTTGTTGCTGTCCCCCTGAAAGTTTTCCAATTTGTCGTTTTGCATAATCTTGCATCCCTACAATCTCCAGGGCTTCTTTCAGTTTGTTCTTATGCGTTTCTGTCATCCATTTCAAAATACCCATCTGACTAATTAGATTGGCACTAACAATTTCCTCAACGGTTGCTGGAAAACCCATGTTGAACTCTCTTACGTTTTGCGGGATATATCCTATTTTGCTCCATTGTTTAAATTCATGAACAGGCGTACCCAGAAGCTGACAAGAACCAGCATTGGGTTTTATCAGTCCCAGAATCAGTTTAAGAAAGGTGCTCTTAGCTGATCCATTGGGACCTACAATGCCCCAAAACTGTCCTTGATTGATTGTCAGATCGACGTCGGTTAGAAGCATTGTATCATCGTAACCAAAAGTCATTTTTTCTATTTTGACAACTTCGGTCACCTTCATCACCTCACTTTAGAAACTTTTACTATTCTGTTAATGCTTTTCGAATTGCTTCTACATTTTTTTCCATCAAGCTAATATAATCTTCTTCCGCTTCCTTTTGATCGGCTGTCAAGCCTTCTAAATTATATAACATCAGAGGTTTCAATCCAGCTTCTTCTGCAAGCACTTCTGCCGTTCTCGGATTAGCAAGGGATTCAAAAAAGATATATTTAAGTTCATTTTCTCTCGCTAGCTTTGTTAACTCAGCCAATCTACCTGGGTTAGGCTCCGCATGAGGTGTAATACCAGTAACAGCAATTTCTTTTATTCCATGTCTATCGGCTAAATAACCAAAAGCAGAATGAGAAACCAGGATAATGTTTGTGTGTGCTTCCTCCATTATTGATTCAAACTCATGATTCAGATTCAACAACTTCGCTTCAAAGTCCTTGAAATTAAGAGCATATTCGTGATGACGATCCGGGTCAATCTGCGCAAAAATTTCTTTTATTTCTTCTGCTATCTTTATAACATTCATAGGATCTGTCCATATATGTGGATCAAACTCACCATGATCGTGGTCGTGATTGTGATCATGACTGTGGTCGTGATCATGGTCGTGATCATATTCACGACCCTCTATTAATTCACTGGCTTTCACCACAACAATGTCTTTACCTTTTATTAATTCCAGTACATCCGCTATCCAGGGTTCCATATCAAAGCCGTTAAAAATAAACACATCAGACCCCTCAAGTTCAATAAGGTCTCTGGGAGATGGCTCGTAGCTGTGAGGATCAGCTCCATCAGGAACCATTTGCTTTACCGTTATATTTTCCCCTCCTATGGCCTTGGAAAAATCATAATATGGATAGAAACTAACCGTAACCTTAATTGGTTCTTTTGTATCTGTTTTTTCTATCTGGTGTTCTGCTTGACTTGCTTTCTCTTCTTCTACTTCTTGCATACCACCAACATCTTCACTACTGCACCCCCAAAACCATATAGAAACGAAAATAATCAAACTAATTATCGCTATATTCTTCTTTCCTTTCATCTATACTCCTCCTCATATTTTTATGATCTGTTAGATTCCATTTTTTGCAGTCCTTACCCCTCTTTTGTTTTTTAACTTCACAAATTGATTCGTAAGGATAATCTTGCAAATCATTTGCAATTTATTTTTATTATTATACCCTATCCTTCTTATATTAACAATATGATTGTATTTGAAGTTAAAATTCTCCCCTGCAAGCGGTTGACATTTAGGTACTTCAATGATACAATTCACGGTATAGGAGGTGCCTTTCATGGCCGGCGTTTTTCATTTATCTGAAATGCTTTCATTAGCATTGCATAGCATGGTTTATATAGCAACATCAGACGATGAGTATATTAATGTAAAACAAATTGCAGCTTCTACCGGTGCTTCAGAAGCCCATCTCTCCAAGGTTTTACAGAGGCTTTCTAAAGGACGAATTATCCATTCCGTCAGAGGTCCGCGCGGAGGCTTTGCATTAGCATTGCCCCCCGAGGAGATAACTTTTCTGGATATCTATGAAATAATTGAAGGACCCGCTGTTATTGAAGGTTGCCCTAATCACCGAAAGACCTGTCCCTTTAAAAATTGTATTTTCAAAGGGATTCCTGAAAGAATGAATCGTCAATTTCTTGATTACTTAGAGAAACATCGTCTTTCTGATTTTATTGATTCTCGAAAAAAAATAAATCAAGATCATCAAGTTGTCTAGATTTCAGACCATATGATCTGGATTTCTTTACCTTGATTAAGGTATTTCAACACCTTAATGCTCGTTATAAATTAAGCTCGATTTATCGACAACTCATGTTGTCATAAAAATATATGATTAAAAATTAAGGAGGAAGAAAAATGAGTATGTTTTGTTATCAGTGTCAGGAAACATCAAAAAACAAAGCTTGTGAAGTGGTCGGTGTATGTGGAAAAAAAGAAGATGTCTCGAATTTACAGGACCTTTTAATGTATGTTGTGAAAGGTATTTCTCAAGTTGTCCAGAAGAAAGGGCTTAATGTAAAAAATCTACACACTGTCAATCAGGAAGTTTTTACAAGTATTTTTATGACAATTACAAACGCGAATTTTGACAAAGTAGCTTTCGAAAAGCAAATAACTAAAATGATAACACTTCGTAATCAGCTTATACAAGATAAAAGTGCCGATGAACTTCATGATGCTGCAACTTTCACGGTGTCAACCATTGAAGAAATGAATAAAAAAGCTTCCAGCCCTGAAGTTGGTATCTTAGCAACCGTAAATGAAGATATCAGATCATTGCGTGAGTTAATTACTTACGGTGTTAAAGGAATCGCCGCTTATGGTGAGCATGCATTAAATATAGGCCAGGAAGATCCGCAACTATACGAATTTATGTATGAAGCATTAGCCGCAACTCTTAATGATCAATTATCGGCTGATGATTTGGTTGGTTTAACAGTGAAAACAGGTGAGCATGGTGTGAAAGTCATGGCACTTCTCGATGAGGCCAACACTTCTAAATATGGCAATCCAGAAGTTACAGAAGTAAACATTGGTGTACGGAATAACCCAGCAATTCTTATTTCTGGTCATGACTTAGTGGACCTTGAAGCATTATTAGAACAAACTCAAAATACAGGTGTCGATGTGTATACTCATGGCGAAATGCTTCCCGGTCATTATTATCCAGCTTTCAAAAAATATGATCATTTCGTCGGGAATTATGGTGGCTCCTGGTGGGAACAAATTACAGAATTCGAAACTTTTAATGGTCCGATTCTTTTTACAACCAATTGTATTGTTCCGCCTAAATCAGAAGAAGTAAAAAATCGGATTTACACCACCGGTGCAGCAGGTTTTCCTGGATGTCAGCATATTACAGCTGATGAACAACGTAAAAAAGATTTCACCAAAATAATTGAACATGCAAAATCCTTAAAAGCTCCACAGGAAATAGAGACAGGAAAAATAACAGGTGGTTTTGCACATCATCAAGTGATGGCATTAGCAGATCAGGTAGTAGATGCGGTTAAATCAGGAAAAATAAAAAAATTCTTTGTCATGGCTGGATGCGACGGTCGAATGAAATCACGTGACTATTATACACGCTTTGCCGAAGAACTGCCTAAAGATACAATCATCCTTACAGCCGGCTGTGCCAAATATCGCTATAATAAGTTGAATTTAGGTGATATTAATGGAATACCAAGAGTACTTGATGCTGGTCAATGTAATGATTCTTATTCACTCGCCGTTATTGCTCTGAAATTAAAAGAAGTGTTCGAATTAGAAGATATTAATGATCTACCCATCGCTTATAATATTGCTTGGTATGAGCAAAAGGCGGTTATTGTTTTACTAGCGCTTCTTTATTTAGGAGTTAAAAATATTCATCTAGGCCCCACTCTTCCTGCATTCCTATCGGAAAATGTTGCCAATGTATTAGTAGATAAGTTCAGTATTGCTGGTATTACATCGGTTGAAAGGGATATGGATCGTTTGCTTGGATAATCTTTTATAAGCCACTCAGAACCTGCCTACAAAAAAGCTTCTCCTTATTATAAGGAGAAGCTTTTTTTCTTTTATTTGGCAGGGGTGGCAGGATTTGAACCCACGGCATACGGTTTTGGAGACCGTCGTTCTACCAGACTGAACTACACCCCTATGTAAAGATACTATCTGTCTAAAAACATTATATATAAAGTTGAATGGTGGGCCTTCAGGGACTCGAACCCCGCACCTGCCGGTTATGAGCCGGATGCTCTAACCATCTGAGCTAAAGGCCCTTACTAATTATGCCCGGTGTATATCAGAAATATACTCACTAGCTATGGCGGAGAAGGCGGGATTCGAACCCGCGCGCCGCATAAGCGACCTAACGGTTTAGCAAACCGTCCTCTTGAGCCTACTTGAGTACTTCTCCTGAGTGAATACCCGGGTTATTGGTAAGTTATGGCGGAGAGGGTGGGATTCGAACCCACGGTCCCTTTCGGAATCACTGGTTTTCAAGACCAGCTCCTTAAACCACTCGGACACCTCTCCTGGTGACCCATCCGCGACTCGAACGCGGGACACCCTGATTAAAAGTCAGGTGCTCTGCCAACTGAGCTAATGGGTCTAATGATGGCTGGGATAGCAGGACTCGAACCTGCGAATGACGGAGTCAAAGTCCGTTGCCTTACCGACTTGGCTATATCCCATTGTTTAATGGCGTGCCCACAGGGATTCGAACCCCGGACCCACGGCTTAGAAGGCCGTTGCTCTGTCCAGCTGAGCTATGGGCACTAATTGGTTGCGGGGACAGGATTTGAACCTGCGACCTCCGGGTTATGAGCCCGACGAGCTGCCAGCTGCTCCACCCCGCGTCATTGGTTTGTCCACTTATTTCTTGCAAAATCCTGGTGCCGAAGACCGGAATCGAACCGGTACGATCTTTAAGGATCGCAGGATTTTAAGTCCTGTGCGTCTGCCAGTTCCGCCACTTCGGCTCGCTTGGCTCCAGAGAGAGGACTCGAACCTCCAACCTACCGGTTAACAGCCGGGTGCTCCACCATTGAGCTACTCTGGATCAGGGTAAGAAGACGCAACGACCTACTCTTCCGGGAAGTCTCCTTCCAGGTACCATCAGCGCTGAAGGGCTTAACGGCTGTGTTCGAGATGGAAACAGGTGTTTCCCCTTCGCTTTGGTCACGTCTTCTGTTGTTCCCTCAAAACTACATGAAACGTTTTCGCACTTTTTTTAGGTCAAGTCCTCGTACCATTAGTACCGGTCAGCTCCATACATTACTGCACTTCCACCTCCGGCCTATCTACCAGATCGTCTTTCTGGGGTCTT
>NZ_FNPV01000002.1:300000-428605 GCF_900107405.1 Tindallia californiensis
GCTTGTTGGCGTTGTTCAATGGACTGTGCCTGTAATGCTTCTGCTCTGGCCCTCGTTACTTGTTCAAAAGTCTCTTTTTCATGGGCCGCATAAGCTTTCACCGTTTCCACTAAATTAGGTATTAGATCTGCACGACGTTTTAACTGAACATCGATCTGTGCCCATGCGTTCTGAACGAAATTCCGTAATTTCACTGTATTATTGTAGAAAATCACCAATACGATAAAGAGTATCATCGTTGGTGCTAAAATCACCATTACATATTGCATCTGCATTCCCCTTTCACGATTTTTTTCTTATCGCCTTAAATTTTTTTCTTATTACCTTAAACATGATGTTTTTTTCGATATCAACGAAAATCAACACCACCTCCACCGGCGCCGCCTCCGCCACCACCAGAAAAGCCTCCACCACCACCACTGCTATCAGAGTCTTTGCTCTGAGCTACCTTATAACTTTCTTTTACTGATCTGGCAATGCTTTTCTCAGAATCTTCCATCATTCGGTTAAATCCTTCGAAATTCATCATGCCTGCGCTCATATACCATCCGTAACCAAATTGACGTCCATCCTGTTCCATATTAGGAAATACCATTTGCAGTTGTTTTATTACTTCTTTTGCAACACCTAATGGTATTGCATACACCAGGTATTGTTCCCAAATAACAAGAGAAGGAATTTGATGTTGATCCATGGCTGAAAAGTCTTGTAAAAATTTCCGGAAAGCTTTCCATCGCACATAATCTTCTAACCCTTTTTTCGAATACCTGGTCATTCCTTTTATTGTTAAAGCTCCTACAGCAGAAACCAAAATAAACGCTATGCCTAAAAAGTGAAATGCTGACCATTTTATTAGTATAACGCCAATCCCTGCAAAAAAAGCCACCAACCCAAAGTGAATGATTTTTTCTTTTTTTGATAAAGTTTCAAAAAAATCATCTTTTTGTGTCGTTTGTTCAATGGCATAACTTAAACCCTCATAATTGCTGTGAAAAGTATGTCGATTTGATTTTTTCTTGGTAAACTCTTCAATCTGCCCCAGCGTTACTTGTGCATTCGGCTGATGCTCATCCATTTGTCCAATATCCCAAAAAAGGAAACGTAAAAGCTTTTGTTCATAGAAGGATAAATCTTCTATGGGTTTGTTTTGGCGAATCAATCTATAATCCGTCTTTCTTCCTCGACTAAATATTCCTTTTTTTTCAGGTGCAAATTCTTGAATAACTAAATAACCACGTCTTCCAAGATCCATAATGGTTGCCATAATCATTTCTGGTTTATGCTTATTTTTATTCCAAAGCTGACCTAGCACGGCAGGAATATAGGTTCCTGGCAGTTCACGATAATAGTCTCCTACAAACTCAGCCTTATGGTACCTTGAAAATTGAAACCTTTTTGCAAAAAAGAACCCTACTCCTACAACCAACACCAACGGAAAACCATATAGATCCACTCTAGCCTGTCTTCTTTCTCGATTACTTTCATCCACCCATGCTTTTTCTTCTTCAAGAATTCTTGCTAATCCAGGTCCCTTGGAGAGATAATTTGCTTCCGGAACCAAGAAAGTAGGAAACACCACTCTTCCTTCAAACATCGTCTCTGCAGGCAAAGGCGAAACGTGCCACCGGACTTCATTTCCACTCAGTATATCTACCTCACCATATAAAGGACCATGACCCCAAGCTAAAATTTCATCCTGATTAGCTCCTTCAGGTAATTCAAGCTGAACCACAAAACTTCCAAAAGGACGTGGTGAATCAACACCCATAAATTGGTAATATAACTCCGCGACATCATCATGTACGGTTACGGCATCATGTACCCGATATTGAAAGGCATACGTTTTTTTTGTATTGTTAGCATTAATGCTCCAATCCAACAAAACACTACCACCTCGTTCTATCGCAACAAAGGTGCCCACAGGTCCTACCCAATAACGGAATTCCTGATTATTTTGGACACTGGTTATTTCTTCTATAGAGGTTGCAGGATCACCACTATGATAGGTTAAAGGCTCTCCATTTTCATAAACCGCAATATTTGATATTTCCATATGATGAAATAAATTTATCCACCGGGACATCCCGTTCCACTGGCCATCAAAGCGAACATCATAATATTCCATAACGTCCATGGATCCATCTGAGTTTATTTTTGCAACAACACTTACATACTCCATATCTACAGATCTAGCATGAACTGAAGTTATCCTTCCAATGCTCAAACAAAGGATTACCGTAAAAATAATAACCACTAACTTTTTACAAATTTTTCCACTAGACACTTTTTTCCCCCCTTTTATATCCTGAATGAGTACTTTGATAGTAAAATCGTATCATGCAGCCTTTTTCTTTTAACCACCCTTTAAGGGTAGTTTGTTTCAAATTAGATTCAAAAACTTCAAAATCCCCCTACCCAAAATGGGTAGGGGGATTGATTTAGAATGCTTTCAGAACCATTGCCGTCCGACTAGGCAAGTATACAAGGATACCTCGGTCTTTTGGGTGATTTTTCAGATCTACGGTTTTATAAACAAGCTGATGGTCAATATGCCCATCACCATCAAAACGCTTTTCGTCGGTACTTAAGACCACTTGGTATTTTCTGTCTTGATAAGTCGGAATTTCTAAGCCTTCAAATGATTTTTCAGGATGGAAATTATACAAAAACAAGTAGCCTTTCTTTTGATAACCAATTATTTTCTTTTCATTATCGATAGTTAAGCATTTTAGATCTGTCTCGCCCATAAGGTCTTGTTCTTTCATTAGCGAAACCATCGCTTTATCAAAAGCATTGAGATCTTTATAGCGAAGAAACGGACTTTCTGCTAAGGACCATTGCCGTCGGCAATACTTAAAACTCCATTGATTACCTTCTCTGGGAAAATCAATCCATTCCGGATGACCAAACTCATTCCCCATAAAGGTGAGATAGCCTTCTGATCCCAAGGAAATCGTAATCAGCCGCGCCATTTTATGCAAAGCGATGGCTCTGTCAATCACAATGCTTTGGCTTCCCTTTCCCATACTATCATACATTTCTTTATCAGCTAGTCGAAAAATAAATGTTTTATCTCCCACTAATGCCTGGTCATGAGACTCAACGTATCCAACTCTTTTTTCATTGGGGCGACTGGTAGATAATTCATGATACATCGCATTCATATCCCAATCCTCATCATTTTTTTCCAAGGTTTTTATCCAAAAGTCTGGCATACCCATCGAAAGACGATAATCGAAACCAATACCACCATAATGAATTGGAAGGCACATCCCCGGCATACCACTCATATCTTCCGCTATTGAAACAGCATCAGGTCTGACTTCTTTAATCAGCTCATTAGCAAGCTGCAAGTAGTTCAATGCTTCTACATCTGTATTAAGGCTAAAGTATTTTTCGTAATGGTCGAAAGCTGTTCCTAATCCATGATCATGGTAGATCATGGATGTAACACCATCAAACCGAAAACCATCAAAGTGAAACTCCTCCATCCAGTATTTTAAGCTGGACAGTAAAAAGTGAATGACTTCATGTTTTCCATAGTTAAATAATTTTGAATCCCAGGCCGAGTGAGTTCCTCTGCTTCCATCATGAAAAAACTGTTGAACGGTCCCGTCAAATCCATTGATACCTTCTGCCACATTTTTCACAGCGTGGGATTGCACTATATCCATCAAAACCGTTATTCCCATTTCATGAGCTTTGTTGATTAACGATTTTAATTCCTCCGGATTACCAAACCAGGAAGAAGCCGCAAAATAATTTGAAACATGATACCCAAAAGAAGCATAATAAGGGTGTTGCATGATAGCCATCATTTGAATTGTATTGTATCCCTGCTCCTTGATTCGCGGCAAAACCAGCTCTTCAAATTCACGATATGTTCCTATTCCTTCTTTTTCTTGCGCCATCCCTATGTGAACCTCGTAAATAAAAGGCGGTTGCCCTAGATCTACCTTAAAATCCTTATCTGTCCATTGAAACGGTTTTTCCGGATTCCATATTTGTCCAGAAAAATCATGGGTTTCTTTATCCTGAACAACTCTTCGTATATAAAGAGGAATTCTATCTTTCCCCTGCCCTTCTTTCACAACATGCACTTTGACTCTTGAACTATGGTGAAGAACATGGTTACCCGATAAATATATTTCCCATATTCCATTTTCCTTTTTTCTTAGTGGGTGTCGATACCGATCCCAGTGATTAAAGTCGCCCATTAAGTATAATGCATCTGCTGCCGGAGCCCATTCTCTGTAAATCCATCCATCCTTTTGTCTGTGAAAGCCAAAGTAATGATGTCCGTTTGCAAAATCATAAAGTTTGCCTTTCTCTTTAAGAAGTACCTCTTTTAACTTTTGATACCGGTTCATCCTTAGCTCTACATCATTTGCATACGGCTTTACCCACGGATCTATTTCCAGGATTTTCACAATACCACTCCTAACGCCGATTTCTTTCTCTAAATGTCATTATACCCTGTCGCATCTCTTTTCGCAATTTTATCAAAATCTTATTAAAACTTTGCCGAGATATCACTAGCGGCTTCTTTAACGATTCGAATCATTTTTTCTTCATCTTCAATTCGAAAAGTTGGAATTGAAAGGCTGATGGCTGCAATACAATGAGATAACTCATCGAAAATAGGGGCTCCATAACAGGTAAGTCCTGCTTCTACCTCTTCCCTATCGACTGCATACCCCTTTTGTCGAACCATTTGAATATGGTTCATGATCTGCTTCTTATCAATCATCGTTGAGTCTGTATACTGTTCTAATGCTTCAGAAGAACTCATCAAGCCATCTAAACATCCATTGCTATTGTAAGCTAACAGGCACTTTCCTACAGAGGTTGCATATAGCTTTCTTTTATCACCAATAGTAGGAGCCGCTGAAAACTGTCTTTCAGGATTTGCTTTCAAAACCGTTACCGCATAGAGACCCTGAACAATGGAAATATTAACACTTTCATTCACTTCCTGTACCAAAGATTGAATCTTATGCTGCGCTCTTTTTTTCAGTTGACTAACGATTTCTGTCTTACTCCCAATTAAATAAGGTTTAATCGTTAGATAATATTTTTTCGTTTCATTCTCGCGATAAACATAACCAGCTTCTTCTAATGTTACAATAAGCCGATGAGATGTGCTGGTTGGGTAGGTTAACGCTTCACTGATTTCCGAAATACTCCATGCGGGTTTTACCATGAACAATTCCAACACTTTTAGTGCTTTTATCACTGATTGTATGCTGCTGGTATTCATCTCTCAATATCCTCCCAAAAATTTCCATAAGCCAGAGAGTCCACCTCCGGCTTATGGAAATAATAGAACTACAGTGGTTTTAGTTTAGCTGTAAAGTGTCTTAAGATAGGGGGTTCCCACGTTATTTCATATCCTGTTAGCTGATCTGCTCTCTCTTTAATAGCTATTAATGCCTCTACAATAACATCCAAGTGGGATTGTGTATAAACTCTGCGAGGAACCGCCAACCTTGTAAATTCGAATTCAGACTCAATTTGTTCCCCTGTATCAGGATTGTTACCCATCATATAAGATCCAATATCACAAGATCTTATACCAGCTTCTTTATATAGCTCCAAGGCTAATGTCTGTGCCGGAAACTGATAATACGGAATATGAGGCAACATTTTTTTCGCATCGATAAACAAAGCATGTCCTCCTGCAGGGGATTGGTAAGCTATTCCTGCATTATCCAGTTTTGCTGCCAGGTATTCTATCTGCCCGATTCGATACTGTAAATAATCAAAACCGGTTCCTTCTTGTAGTCCTATTGCCATTGCTTCTAAATCACGACCAGCAAGTCCTCCGTAAGATATAAACCCTTCCAAAGGAATGGTTCGTGCCTTAACCGTTTCATATAAAGCTGTATCTTTTTTGATGCCAATTAACCCGCCCATATTAATGATCGCATCTTTCTTGGCACTCATGGTGAAAATCTCTCCATAACTGAACATCTCTCTGGCGATCTCCTTAATCGATTTATCCGCATATCCCTCCTCACGTTGTTTGATGAAGTATGCATTTTCTGCATAGCGAGCCGCATCAATACAAACCGGTATATTGTATTCTGCTGCTATTTTACTGGTTTCACGAATGTTTTCCATCGAAACCGGTTGCCCACCTGCACTATTATTGGTAACGGTTATAATAATAAGTCCTACTTTCTCTGAACCATACTTTTCTATCAGTGTGACCAGACGCTCGTTATCCATGTTTCCTTTGAAAGGATGGTAATTCACCGTATCCTGAGCTTCTTTAATAACACAGTCAATAGCTCTTGCTCCCGCCAATTCTACATGGGCTCGTGTCGTGTCAAAATGCATATTTGAAATAGCTACCTTTCCTTTTTCAAGATACATAGGCATCACTACTTTTTCCGCCGCTCTTCCCTGATGGACAGGTTGAAAATATTCATATCCAAAGATATCTTTTGCCGATTCCATTAATCGTTTAAAACTTCTGGAGCCAGAGTAAGCTTCATCACCCATCATGACACCGCCCCATTGTTGATCACTCATTGCTCCGGTGCCGCTATCTGTCAATAAGTCGATGTACACATCATCAGAATCTAAAGCAAACACGTTATAATTAGCCTGTTGAATTTTTTCTTCCCGTTCTTCTCTGCTTAATACTTTAATCGGTTCTACCATTTTAATCTTAAACGGCTCTGCATAATACTTCGTCACATGATCCTCTCCTATCTTCTGTTTTTCCCACATCATGGGAATCGTTCCCGTTTTTCAAGGCTAAAAAAAGCGGAACTCGCTTCCGATATCTCAATTTTATCTGATTGCATCATTTTTTACAAGTATTTCAGAAGGCTTTTGTAAATATTTTATCCGTTATTTACTCGATATCCAGATTTCAAATGTTGATTTCAAATCCACCTCATGCACTATCTATGTGTTTTTTTGTTTGCCATTTTGAAAATTATTTGCATTTTTCAAGAGAAGATGATATCCTGTATTAGCTATTTTAGAAAAGTCGGTTCGAAACCATCCCGACTCAAAACAAAACTACGGAGGTATAAAAAATGAACAAAAAAACACGTTTTATGGTGCATGCAGCTCTATTAGCGGCTATTTATGTCGTTATCACTATTGCTTTTGCACCCATCAGTTATGGACCAATTCAAATCCGAATATCGGAAATGCTGACGGTTCTACCTTTCTTTACCCCTGCTGCAATTCCAGGGCTGTTTATAGGCGCTTTGATCGCTAATGCTTATGGCGGACTGGGGATAATTGATGTAGTTGTTGGAAGTTCAGCAACCTTAATCGCTGCATTAATTACATTTAAGATGAAACGAAAAATGTTCGCTCCTCTTCCACCAGTCTTGGTAAATGCTGTGATTATTGGTGCTATGCTCAGTTATTTATTTCAGCTACCCTTGCTGCCTACCATGATTTATGTTGGATTGGGACAAGTAGTAGCATGCTATGGCCTTGGATACCCTTTTATGATGGCCATCGAAAAGTACGGATCCCGTTGGTGGATTAGCAAAAAAGACATCCTTAATTCTTCTAATTAATCCGATCAAACATCGGCACCTTAATTTCAGGTGCCTTTTTTATTGCTTCGAATCCTTGTCTTGCCAATTTTTCAACGATTATAAACGAATATGCCTCCTTAAGATATCTATTTTTCTGAAACTACCACTCTATTTCTACCAGTTGCTTTCGCCTGATACAAAGCTTCGTCTGTGCGACCCACCCAAGCTTCAATGGTTTCATCGCTTCGAAGCCCAGCTACTCCAATGCTTACCGTCACTGTTGGAATTTTAGGCGCTATATCGCTAAAATCTGTTTTTTCAAAGGTTTCTCTGATTCTTTCAGCAATCTGTGCCGTTTTATTTTCATCGATATGATAGAAAATAACCGCAAATTCCTCACCACCAATTCGACAGGCCGCATCTTCTTCGCGAATACTTTTCCTGATGACCTTAGCCAGATCCTTTAGAACACAATCCCCTTTCGGATGTCCATAAGTATCATTAAACTTCTTGAAAAAATCGATGTCAATATATATCAAAGCTACTCTGTTTTTCATACGGTCAGTGTTTTCCTGTAATTTTGAAAGGGCTGTATCAAAGTAACGACGATTAAAAACACCCGTAAGGCTATCCGTCATACTAATATGCGTCAGTTCTGTCGCTCTCTGATCTGCCTGTTCACGATGTTTCCTCAGCAAACGAATTCGATCAGCCAGTGCAAAAGATAATAAAATTGACTCTATGCCGACAGAGGCTGTGACAGCGTGAGCTGTCATAAGATTATGCTCAAGATACCCTAGTCCTCTAAGCACATAAGCGATCACTGTAGTGAACAAAACGGCTGTTGCACTGATATAATACTTTGAAATAATCTGACCTTTGTAATAGGCAGTGACCGCTGTAGTAAAGAGCAAGAAGGGTAATACAGTGCCCATTAAATAAGCAAGGCCATTTGCATAAAACTGATTTCCAGATAGCACTAAAATAATTCCCACGCTACACGTAGCAAAGCAACCATAAACTGGATATTTTGCTTGCGGAACAAAAATAGGCAGGTTAATAAAAGACCAAGCAAAAAGAAGAGCAAAGATAATAGCAATGAACGTTGTTGCCAGGGTATATAATTCCAATACCTCCCCTAAATCAAAGTCGATTATTTTAATAATCCCAGTTACACTCATTTGATAAATCGTCATAAACAAAATATATCCAACATAATACAGATATGTCTTATCTTTCATCGCAAAATAAAGCACCATATTGTAAAGCATCATCGCTAACATCGCACCATATACGAAGGACAGACTCATCAAGATCCGGTGCTGAGTTCCTGCAAAATCTTTTTCTTCCACCAGCCCTATTGAAAAGTTTTTTGAATAGATGCTTTCAACTTTACCATAAACATACTTTTCCGAATCAATATTTTGAGGTAATCGAAAAACAGGAAAAATGTATCCGGTTTCATCTTGTACCCCTGAATGACGAAATCCACCTAAAAATTGAACATACCTAGTCTTCTCTTTATCCTGTATCGGAATGTAAAGTTCTACCGACTCTATCCCTGAATAATCAAAATATAAAAGGTATTGATTACAAGACGCTAATATATTTTCTTCAAAATCATTCACCTTAAATCGTATCCAGTGAACGTCTTTTGTAAGTCCAAACTGAAAAACTCGTGACCCATGATTTTGAAATTCAAAAAAATCCGAATCCGCATCTGCTATCATTTCTTCAAAAACAACTTCACCGCTTGGATCTACCAAAAATTGTGCTATTTCGCCTACCATGAGTGGCGGCTTATTATTAGTATCCTCTGCTGCCCAACCTGTTATCCATCCGGTCAGGATCATTATACCAATCCATATGCCTATGACTATTTTTGTTTTCATCGTTGTCTCCTAAAAAATATTTTTTTCAGTAAAGTTTCTTTGTTTATACCCTTTTACTCTGTTTCATTAACTCAATCCAAAGGATTACGTTAATTCTTTCATCGCCCCACAGTTGCATGACAAAAAATAGTTTTACTTCAAAAAAAAAGCTTAAATATGATACAATATGGATATGTAAATGTTGTGTATTATTTAACAAATATGATAAATGCAAGCTATGATGACAAAGGAGGAGTAAAGAAATGAAAACAAAAGTAGCTATTAACGGATTTGGAAGAATTGGTCGGTTGACCTTTAGACAAATTTTCAATAGGGATGATTTTGAAGTAGTCGCTATTAATGATCTGACTCAACCAGATATGCTGGCCTATTTATTAAAATACGACAGCACCCAGGGAGGCTTTCATAACCACACGGTTACTCACACGGATCATTCTATTACGGTAGATGATCATGAGATAGAAATCTATAAAGAGCCAGACCCGGCAAAACTTCCTTGGGCAAAGTTGGAGGTTGATTTAGTATTAGAATGTACTGGCTTATTTTGTTCCAAAGACAAGTCGCAGGCTCATATTAACGCAGGAGCCAAAAAAGTGTTGATCTCTGCCCCTGCTGGTAATGACCTTCCTACGATCGTTTATGGCGTTAATCACGAAATCCTTACTGCCAAAGATACTATTGTTTCTGCTGCTTCCTGTACAACAAACTGTCTTGCACCAATGGCTAAGGCCTTAAATGATTATCGGGAACTGCGAACAGGCTTTATGACTACCATCCATGCTTACACAGGCGATCAGATGATCCTGGACGGCCCTCATAGAAAAAATGACTTTCGACGTGCAAGAGCTGCCGCTGTTAATATTGTTCCTAATAGCACTGGTGCTGCCAAAGCTATCGGTCTCGTTATTCCTGAATTAGATGGCAAGCTCATGGGATCAGCGCAAAGAGTTCCTGTTGCAACAGGCTCTATCACTATTCTGGATGCTGTGCTAAAAGATTCATCAGAAACAGTTACTTTGGAAGGCATCCATGAAGCCATGAAAAAGGCTACTGATGACAGTTTTGGCTATACAGAGGAGCGTCTGGTTTCCAGTGATATCATCGGTATGACTTACGGTTCCCTTTTTGACGCAACACAAACCCTTGTCGCACGAAGTGGTACAGGAGTTTTCCAGGTCCATGTTGTTTCTTGGTATGACAACGAAATGAGTTATGTTCATCAATTGGTTCGAACAATGAGTCATATGGGAAATTTATAGATTCCTAAAAAAAATATTTTAAAAGCTTGACATTCATCATTTCCTCTGATACTATTCCTTTTGTATTAAAAAACAAATAATTCGTTAGGTGAGGCTCCTGAATGAACACAGGCTGCTGCCCAAAAATGTCCAGAGACGCCAATGGGTAGAACAGGCAAGATCGGCTTAAGGTCTGCTTAAGGTAGCTGATTTCCCCGGGAAATCTACGTCATTCAGTGCTAAAACTCAGACGAGGAGTTATCGTAATGCTACCCTTTTATTTCTAAAAAAGGATTTAGTTTTAGTGTGCATTAAACGACTCTTCGGAGTCGTTTTTTTATTTTATTTAATATCTTAATAATCATCAAGGAGGTGCTGGACATGATTTGGGTAGATTTTACAATCAGACTTTTAGCTGCTTTATTACTGGGTACGATGATCGGAGCGGAGAGGCAATGGCGACAGCGAATGTCCAGTCTAAGAACCAATGCCTTAGTTTCTGTAGGAGCTGCTTTGTTTGTATTGTTGTCTGTGATGGTGGAACAAGAAGCCAGTCCTACCAGAATAGCGGCTTCCGTTGTTTCAGGTATTGGATTTCTGGGCGGTGGCGTTATTCTGAGAGATGGCTTAAACATAAGAGGTCTCAATACAGCCGCCACGCTCTGGTGTTCAGCCGCTGTAGGCGTCTTAGCCGGTAGTGGGTATCTCATCGCTGCTTCCATTGGAACTTTTATGATTTTACTTGCTAACATTGGTCTTCGCTTTCTTCAACGAACCATTGCTCGAGAACATCTGAATCGTGAAGAATTAGAATTACCCTATCGGCTTAGAATTATATGTCATGAAAAAGATGAAGGGCATATAAGAGCCACGCTTCTGAACTTAATTAGCGAAGGTCCACTAGTAATGACTTCTCTTCAGAGTGAAGATGCCGAGTATGCCGGAAAAATTGAAGTCAACGCTGATTTGCTGGCAAGTCAAGGGCAACGACAGTCCATAGAAAAAATAGTAAGTCAACTGAGTCTGGAGGAAACGGTTTCGCTCATAAGTTGGAAAGTCCTTACGGATTAATCTAGGAATCGCTTACACTAAAATACTATTGAAAGGTGGTGGTGTTCATGCTTTCCTTATCAATTGACCCCGACCCGCACTTATGCACTTTATTACTATTAATAAGAAAAGAAAAAAGGAGTGTGATTCACAATGAAAAACATACTGGAAGCACTGAAGCTGATTCGGGAGTATTTGGACACCCGAAACATGGAAAAACTTAAAGAACTCGTCAATGATTTGGATTCTTTTGATATGGCTGACATAATTGATGTCATGGATCCAGAGAAACAGGTCATTGTCTTTCGAATGCTAAACAAAAACAAAGCATTGGAAGTATTTCACAACTTAGAGGTTAATGCTCAACAACAGCTATTAAAAGCTTTTACAGATGATCGAACAACCGAATTGTTTCAGTCTTTGGAGCCAGACGATCGAGTTCAGCTGATGGAAGAATTGCCAGCCGTGGTAGTTAAAAAACTGGTTTCTTTATTAGATGAGGAAGATCGAAAAATCACCATGGATTTAATGGGTTATCCATCTGAAAGTGCTGGACGGATTATGACCCCTAAATATGTTCGAGTTTCTAAAAACATGACGATTCTACAAGCTACTGAAAAAGTTCGAGAAGCTGGTAAAGAAAGAGAGCGAGAAGCCATTACCGATATTTATGTAACCGATGATACCCGAAAAATCGAAGGAGCAATTACCCTAAAGGACCTAATTATGGAAGAACCGAAAAGACTGGTAAAAGAAGTGATGAATGCAGATATCCGATGGGTTTCTACAGATACAGACCAAGAAGATGTCGCTAGAATGCTTCAAGACCGGGATCAGTTTTCGATTCCTGTCACAGACAAAGAAGAGCGATTAGTAGGTATTATCACTATCGACGACGCGATGGATATTCTGGAAGAAGAAACCACGGAGGATATTTATAATAAAGCGGGTTTGATCGATATTGCCAGTACAGAAACAGACCGAAGTCAACGGCTAGTAAGCGGCTCTATGGTAGATGTTTTCAAAGTTCGTCTGCCCTTCCTGATAGTGACGTTGATCGGAGGCCTGATCGCCGGAGCTCTTATCGAAGGATTTGAAGAAGCTTTAGAGGCTATCGTAGCCATTGCTTTTTTCGTTCCTGTTGTCATGGATATGGGTGGGAATGTAGGGACCCAGTCTTCCACTATATTTTCCAGGGCTCTGGTCTTAGGACAAATCGATATGAGTGATTTTTTCAAACATTGGTTACGAGAAGTGAAAATCGGTCTTTCTATGGGTATTATAATGGGTGTCGTAGCCGCTTTTCTTGGAGGCCTTTGGCAGGGCTGGGATTTAGGTCTTGTAGTAGGAACTGCTTTGGCAGCTACCATGACCATTGCAACAGCACTCGGTTTTTTGATTCCGTACATTCTTTATAAAAGTGGCTTTGATCAGGCAGCCGGATCCGATCCTTTCATCACTACCATCAAAGATATTTCCGGTCTTCTTATTTATTTCTTTTTAGCCTCTACTTTTTTACTATAAACGAGATTCCTTATCTTCTGGCAGAGTTTTGCTCCAACAGAAGATAAGGGTATGCTCTCTATCAGTAGATTGTCTAAGCGGTTAGAACTTTTGGTGTTTATCAGATTTCAATCCAGCACCACACATCGGTATTAGGCAGTCTTTTAGTGGTCCATTTATTTCAATATATTTCAGATAGGCTGCATAGGTAGCCGCCGTAGTGTGTTCAACATAAATCCCTTTTTTTGCTAAAGCATTTCTTGCTTCTAAAATGCGGTGCTCCGGTGCTGTTACTACTTCTATCTTATGATGATAAATAGATGCTAGTATTTCTTTACCTCTCATTGGAGCACCAATAGCAATCCCCTCTGCTAAAGTAGACGTAGGGTTTAACAAAATGGCTTCTTTTTCCTTTGTGATCGTTGCCCGATAAATAGGTGCACAGTTTTCACTCTGCACAGCAATGATCTTTGGCATCTCTTTAATAGCCTCGCTTTCTATAAACTCCTTCAACGCTTTGACTACTCCAATAAATAAAGTTCCATTCCCTAAGGGTATAAAAATGGTCTCTGGTATTCTCCCCAGTTGTTCATAAACTTCATAAATATAGGTTTTTGTTCCTTCGAAGAAAAACGGATTATAGACATGACTGGCATAGTGTACTTCTGCTTCTTTGACTTTTTTTCTGCACGCATCAGCACAACGATCCCTGTTTCCCGGAACTATTCGAACCTTAGCTCCATGTGATTGAATCATGCTTATCTTTTGTTGGGATGTTCCTTCCGGAACAAAAATTTCACAGGCAATACCTGCTTTTCCACTATATGCCGCCACACTGTTTCCGGCATTTCCACTGCTATCTTGCACTACGGATTCAATTCCTATTTTTTTCGCATGAGCTATCATTACAGCCGCACCTCTATCCTTAAAAGATAGCGTAGGCATGAAATAATCCATTTTCATTTTTACATTTTCATTTAATGAAATAATAGGTGTCATTCCTTCTCCTAAACTAATCTGCTGCCAAGTCTCTCCCTCTATCGGCATAAATGCCCGATAGCGAAAAATATTCCAGCATTGTGTATCAATAAGAGAAAGATGAAATTTAGGTGGTCGATAATCAATATTCCAAAGGCCGCCACAGATACAGGTTGATTTCAACGTATCTACTGGCACCTTTCTGTCACATTGGTAACAAGAAAAAGCAATTTCCCCATGTTGCTTCAATGAGCATACCTCCTATTTTCCTAAAGAAAGTTCATTGCTAACGAGATTCCTTCCTGCATCCTATTAATCGTTGACATGCCACATTCACTTCTCTACCTTTATTGTTCGAATTAGTCTGTGTTTATAAGATTCTCAATCATCGGCAAATCCGCCGGAGCCATGAGATAATCCAACAGCTCTTCCGCAGCAACCCAAGCCATCCGGTCGTGTTCCTTCAGTTGAATATCACCGGAAAGAAGAGCAGTTTCGTAAAGCATCAAGTGAACGGTAAAAGTATCGTAAGTATGAGTGGTCTCCCCCAGCTGTTTTCCCACTTCAACCGTTATATTCATTTCTTCTTTCAATTCCCGTTTCAAGCTTTCCTCCGGGCTCTCATTTTCTTCAATCTTTCCTCCTGGAAATTCCCAGTAGCCAGCCAAATTTTTTCCTGGCGGGCGGCGAGCAATGAGGATTTTATTGGATTCGTTTCTGAGAATGGCTGCGGTTACATGGATCATCGGGATGGCTCCTTTTCTAGGTTATTTGCTTTAACATAAAAAACCTACAATATATTCTTATTTGCTTTCGGTAGAAAGTACGGAGGTATTTCTTCTTTCAACCGCCATACAAAACTCATAGGTGCTTCACCGGAATGTTCCACATAATCAGCTCTTCCAAGAAAAACAAAAGCCATTGGGTACCCATTTTCTTTTTTTGACTCGCGAGCAAAAAGGACAATGTGATTTCCTTTTTCTTGATGACTAATATATCTTTTTGCTGTCGCATGATGTGATCGTGTTCTGCTCTGGGTTTGCCAGTGGAATAGTATTTCATTTATGGCATAATCTTCATAAAGTGTCGAAGGCGAAAAGTCTTTTTCTGACTTATTCAGCGTAATCAAAAACAAATCTGTTTGAAGGTCATCGAAATGCTTTACTCCTTCTCGAAAAGCTGGACACTTTTCATTGTTGTAATAACCAAAAGCTGCCAAAATCTGACTGGTAGAGTATCTTGCATGTACCTTTAACGGACAATCAAAACCCAACACATGGTCAATTTCCACAATTTTAACATCTTCATATAATGCATCTACTAACTCTCTCATTTCTTTGTTAACTAAATCATCCTTAAAAAGCGCTTCGACTCCTTCGTATAAGCTCTCAAATCCTTCTTTAAGAGGTGTTTGATGAAAGAAACTATAAAAAACCATCGCAACTTCTTTCTCATGCTTTTCGTGACGAAGGATAGATCTATCTTCCAGTGCATTGTCGATGAACGTTAGAAAGCTTGCAGAATCTATGTGAAAAAAGGCACTAAATCGTTTTTTGTTGTTCATTAGTTCCTCAAAATCACTTTTTCTCGATGGAAGATCTAAAGCTTCTTCCTTCATTCGAGTAAAAATACGATTTTTCGTTCCACTACCACCATAAAAGTCTACCATCCTCAACTGATAATGGTTCAGAAAGTTCTTTAGGGTTAAGGTTTTTCCGGTATCTTCTTCGAAAAATTTCATCTGAGTGATCAATGATAAACGATTCCGAGCCATGTTATTTATATTCCGAAGCACGTATTTCTTCGCCTGCTTTTCAAGCTGTATGTAGCATCCTCTTGGCAATTTCGAAAAGCCATTTTCCAGATAATACTTGACCGAGTGTTTGGTTTTTCCAATAAGTGCCCGAAATTTTTCTTCAAAATTATAATTTTTATGGGCCTGTCCTACAAAGTCCAATACGGTTAGACATTCTTTTCCATCTGCTAACCGAAGCCCACGGCCTAGCTGTTGAAGAAATACCGTTAAACTTTCTGTCGGGCGAAGAAATAACACAGTATTGAGCTCAGGCAAATCAACACCTTCATTGTATAAGTCTACTGCAAAAATAAACTTGATATCTCCTCTTAGCAGTTCTTTTTGCACATTTCTTCGTTCTTCTTTTTCTACCTGTGCATAAAGAGCCTTAGAAGCTATTCCAGCTTCATTAAACTTGTTTGCCATATACTTGGCATGCTCGATACTGACACAAAAGCCTAATCCAATAATCTCCTCTATATTCGTAACATACCGATCTAAACTCCGAAGTATCTCCCGAACACGTACATCATCTCCAATTAGAACACTTTCCATTTCTGCAACATCATACCCACCACGCTGCCATTTTAGCTGAGAATAATCAATGGTATCTGAAACAGCAAAGTACTGAAATGGCGATAATAATTTTCGATCAATAGCTTCTGGCAACCTCATTTCACTGGCTATACGGTCGTCAAAATATTCCAAAACGTTTTTCCCGTCCATCCTTTCCGGAGTAGCTGTAAGCCCAAGCAGAATGGAAGGGTTATAATGGTTTAAGAGGTCTTGATAGGTTTTAGCCGCTGCACGATGGAATTCGTCAACAATAATAAAGTCATAATAACAACTACTGGTTCTATTTATCATTTCCCTGCTGTTAAAACTCTGTATGCTGATGAAAAGATGGTCCATTTGTTCCGCCTGATTTCCCGCCACGTGTAAGTCACCAAAATCCGGTTCTCTCAGGATTTGCCGAAAGGTCTGCATACTTTGCCTTAAGATCTCTTCACGATGAGCTACAAATAGTAGCTTGTTAGCTCCAGGGTTTTGTTTATAAAACCGTTTATAATCAAAAGCAGCTATCACTGTTTTACCGACACCCGTAGCGGCTACCAACAAATTTCGGTAGCAATTATGAATATCTCTCTCCGCTTGAAGTTCTTCAAGGATCTCTTTTTGATATGGGTAAGGGGTGATGGTTAGAAAGCTCATCCATCCCGCTTTTTCAGATCTTTTCGATTGACTTAGTGCCTCTTTTAGCTGTTGGCGATGGCTATCTTCTTCTACGTTAAAATGAGTGAATTCATTATCATTCCAATAACTTTCAAAGGTAGCTTCACATTTTTTAATAATATCAAAGGAGTCTTTTTCAGTTACTTTCAGATTCCATTCTAAACCAGAAGTTAACGCTGGATTAGATACATTGGATGAACCAATATATACCGTTGAAAACCCAGTTTCTCGTTGAAACATATAGGATTTTGCATGGAGCCGAGTTCTTTCGGTATCATAGGATATCTTTATTTCGGTGTTGGGTAATTTACTTAATGCTTCAACCGCCTTGTAGTCTGTAGCTTCCATGTAAGAAGTTGTAATAACTCGCAGTTTCCCACCACGATTTGCAAAGGTCTTCAACTCATCCATTAAACACCTTAAGCCGCTCCATTTAATAAAGGATACCAAGCCAATCAATGGCATCACTTGAAAGGATTTCCTTCTTTAATTCTTCCATTATGTTTGGCTCGTAATGCGAACCTGTAAACAGTGAGCTCTCGGAAATGGGTGTTACTGGTCGAATTTCTTTGCGTTCACTTAACCCAGCAGGATGGTTGAGTTTTTCGTATACAGAAGTAAGGATTTCTCCCTGCTCCCAGATCTTTAGCTCTTCAAATTCCTCTTCCGGAAGTGCATCAGCCAACTGATCAATGATTTCGTTGCACAGCTTCACCTGCAATGCCAAGGAATCATCTTCACGATTATCCTTATCCCGTACATGATGAAGGGCTTTTCGCGTTACCTCATAAATATAAGCTGCCAGTTTTTTTCTCCCTTCTTCGACATCAATGGTTTCGATATTTATATAATAAGCGTCTGGATCCTTCTTTTGCAGAAGATCTAACGCATCATGTATTTTTTTCGTTATCACTTGTTCGTAGATTCCTTGTTTTAGCATGGGTTCACCATCCTGATTGGTTAATAGCTAGGGTAATAGCTTCGCTTGAGTCCATAGTAGAGATCTACGTATCCCATTATAATTCAAGCTTCAAAAAGTGATGTTCTTTAGGTTTAATCTCATCAAGGCTGACCACCCTTTTCCTCGGGTCAGGCATTGAGCATTCCATGATGTGAAAAAAGCCAATCCACCTCCTGTTCAGCAGGTTTTTTACCCAAAATTACGAAGCATTAATTCACTGGGATGTGGATTTAAGTAGCGTTGTTTTATTAAATATTCCTTTTCATATTTTCTAATGAAATGGTTTAAAAGGGTCAGGGGAACCACTAATGGCACCTCTCTTCGGTGATAACGTTCCACAAGCTCCAACACCTCTTGCTTTTCCCAAGGGCTCAACTCTTTTTTAAAGTACCCTAGGATATGGTGTAAAACATTGGTATTTTTTTTCACCGTGGCATGGAAAGTAAGACCTTCTAAGTATTCTTTTTCAAACTTTGCAAACAACTCCTCTTTTGGAATAGTACTTCCAAGAGCCGTTATCTTTCCAAGGGTTTTATAGTGCTCTACACTGTGGGCCATCATCAGCATTTTTTCTCTTGTGTGGTATTCGACAAGTTCTCCTACACTGGGATCTTTTTTTAAGAACTCCTTCCATCGGTGATGGGCAAAGACTCTTACGATAAAATTTTCCCTTAAATGAGGGTCGTTCAGTCTTCCGTCCTCCTCAGCAGGGATGTTTGGGAAAGCCTTTTTATAGGCTGCAGCGAACATTCCACTTCCCTTACCAATAGGATTTCCGTTTTCATGGTAAATTTTCACACGATAAAGCCCGGAGCTTGGAGAATCTTTCTTAAAAATAAAACCATGAAGCTCTTTTTTCTCTAGCATGGGGAGTTTTTTGTCAATATAGGATTTCATCATCGGAGTCTTATCCACCCCGGTTTTGTTAGTCAAAAGCCTATGATTCTCTTCGTCTCCTACAAGACGCATTGCCTCTCTTGGAGTAGGCATTCCGGATTCCTGTTCAGGGCATACAGGGTAATACTCAAAGTATTCCCCTAAAACATCCCTGACATACCGATCCAGCTTATGACCTCCGTCATATCGCACAGATTCTCCTAAAAGACAGGTGCTAACTCCGACATTAATTTTCGACATGTTCTTTTACCTCCTTCCCAACTCGTCCCTCCAACGTTTCTACCGGCATCTTTCTGTCACATTGGTAACAAGAAAAAGCAATTTTCCCATGCTGTTTCAATGAGCATACCCCCTGTTCTCCTAAAGAAAGTTCATTGCTAACGTAACACCCTTTTCTATCCGTTATTCTTCATAATCGTATTATAGCATAGGAGTCATGATAGCGTCCTTTTATTCGCACTTAAAAACTCACTCCCTTCTCTTGGCCGAGGATCGGAGTGAGTTTTCGATGTTGCTCTTTATTTCACCAGTATATTGAAACTTTTTGCATCTTCCAATACTTCTATGCCATACTCCACGTTGCTTGGAATCACCATCATCTCTCCGGTACTTAGGATTTTTTCTTCATTCTGTCGATAAAGAACTTTCAGTTTTCCCTGGTACACATAAATAATGCTGTCTTCTTCCTGAAACTCCTTGCTGATGCTCTCTCCTTTTGCGTAAGAAAAAAAACGTATGTCTGTATGATCCGTTGTACAAATTGCCTTGCTGGCAATAGTGTTTTTGCTGTTAGAAATGATTTGATTAATAGAAAGAGGCAACAAAGCTTCAATGTTTTTAACCACTTTCATCTTATTTCTCCTTCCTGACCACCATCAGAAGCATTTTCATATCTTCCTTCGCCTGCACCTGATGAGAAATACCAGAGGGCATCAGCACCATCTGACCCTTTACGGCTTCCTGAGTTTCTTCGCCAATAGTTACACTGGCTACGCCCTGGTGGACATAGATGAGTGCGTCTCCGTTGGCGGTGTGAGGACCTACTCCTTCTCCTTTTCCAAAGGCCAGCAAGGTAATACCAACGCCTTTTTCTTGAGCTAAGGTCTTGCTTTCAATTTCTCCCGGCTTGCAGTTCACCATTTCATCAAAGTTCACCGCTTTAGCTTTTGCAATGTTTTTAATTAGTTCCATTAAAATCCTCCTGTTCTTCTTGTTTATATATGTTGATATAAATTATCAATTACTATTAAGTTACTACCCTATCTTTCCCTGCAAAATCAGGTTGCAGACGGGAAAATCCAGAGCTGTCCACATTGCCTCTTTTCACCGCTTATCCTTGGTCTGCTTTTTTGAATTTCATCAGTCCGATAGAGGCTTCCAAAACGGCGGCCAATATTACTGTGATGATGGCCCATGCAAATACTCCTGCCGTGTTCAGGTGAACTCTTTCTATTTGAAAGCTGGTTCCTATGGAAAGCGCCGGCTGACTCAGAACCTCTGCCGCTACTATAATTTTCAGATTCAAACCCATGGCGGCCGTCATGGCACTTTGCAGGTATGACGTCATGGATGGAAGGTAGAGATCTTTCAGTCGCTGAAACCCCTGGATTTCATACAGATTCATCATTTCGATCAGCTTTCCGTCCACATTGCGAATCCCCTGAACAATGCTTTCATAGAGAATGGGAAAAATAACTACAAAACCCACCAGAATAGGCGCTTTTTCAGAGTCCAGCCATATCAGAGCAAGAAGGATGATGGCCATGGTTGGTACCGCCCGATTGATTAAAACCAGAGGTTTGAGTAAGTGGTAGACGGCTTTTGAATATCCTGCTGTAATTCCAAGGCCAAGACCGCAGGTCAGTGCGATGAAAAACCCAATAACGGCCCGCCGAAGGGTGTTCATGATAATCAGTAAAAAGTTTGGCAGTGTTATGATTCGGACTATTTCAACCAGAGTGCTGGCCGGTGAGGGAATGATGATTTCCCTGTCCACAGCCATGGCCAACATTTGCCAGACCAGGAGAAGGATCACCGTCGAAAGCATCTTCAGTCTAATGCTATTTTTCCATATAGAAGTTGTCATCCAGCTCTTTCCCCCCTACCGTATCAGGAGCAGCTTCCAGAAGAACACGGATATAAGCTTCAATAGAGGGTTTAGCTTCGGATGCATGCTGATACTCTATGTTCATTCGTTCAAGCCCCTGAACCACTGCACCTTTTCGCATACCTACTTCAAGTTCCTCGCTGTATTCACTAGCCAGTACGCGATTTTCAAACAACCAGGCGATACTGCTTTCGTACTCTTCCAGGAAGGCATCTACAAATTCTCTTTGATTATCGATCAAATCTCTGCTGATAATCAGTGATGCCTGAGGATAAGAACTATTTCCTTCATTCAGACGGCTCCATTCCTCTTGCAGGTCGTATAGAACCACTGCATCTTCACGGTTCATTAATATATTAGTCAGTGCTGGTTCAGGAATGACTGCCAAGTCAATTTGTTCGGCAATAAATGCCGGAGCCAACTCTGTTGCTCCACCCATGTAATGCAGGTTTACATCCTGCTCCGGATCAATTCCGTTTCCGGACAGTACGTGCCTCAGTATGATGTCCGGAGTAAGGCCGCGACCCAAAGTATGAATGTCTTTTCCTTTCAGATCCTCCCATTGATCAATTTCTTCGCTGCCAACCATGTAGAGAACTCCCCATACGCTGGAGGCCGCCAGCTGAAAATCAGCTCCCTGGTGGTACAGAGAAACCGCCAGATTTGTGGGGACAACGGCAATATCCACTTCTCCGGATAGGATTCGAGAGGCCATCAGGTCCGGAGACTGTACAGATTCGTACTGAACGTTTACATGATTCCCAAAAGAAGGCTGCTCCTTAAACATTCTGATCATGCTCAGTGTGGGCGCACCAGTGGGAGCTGCCACTTTCACACTGATTTTTTCTGCTTCTTTCGGCTCTTCTGCGGCTTCTTCCTGAATACCCGTTACTATTTCCTGATCTTCCGCTACCTGGTTATTGTTACTGCAAGCAGCAAAGGAGCTTATCGTTAATACCATTATTAATACGATCATTAGCACTTTTTTCATGATGACACGTCCTTTTCTTTTTATTTGTCATTCCGTCAATAATGATTTCTCTGGCCCTTACCAAATCATTGTCCGTAAGAGTCCTCTGACTTTGAGGTGTTTTGATTTCAATCACTTGATCTACAGTGCAGGGGTTTTTTCTCAGAAGAATGATCCGGCTGCCTAAAAGAAGAGCTTCATCAATTTCATGGGTGACAAAGACCACCGTGTTTCCCCATTTTGTCCATAGATCCTGCAACATTTTCACCATGTTCATCCGAAGGTCGTAATCCAGAGATTTAAAGGGCTCATCCATCAGAAGCATCTCAGACTGATAATGGTAGGCTCTGGCTATGGCGCATCGTTGCCGCATTCCTCCACTTAGCTGATGCGGATAACTTTTTTCGAAGTTTTTCAGCCCCACCATTTCAATCAGATCTCTTATTTCTGATGGATGTCCTTTCTTTTTTACCATCCGGATATTTTCTTCCAGCGTTTTCCAGGGTAACAGACGGTCTTCCTGAAAGACATAGCCAATTCTCTCCTTCTTACCGACAATTTCTCCCTGATCTGGCGTTGTGATGCCGGAAATCATGTTCAACAGGGTTGATTTCCCGCAGCCGGATGGTCCCAGAATGCAGGTGATTTCCTTTTCTTTTATCTCCAGATGGAAGTCCTCCAGCACCTTCAAATCTGCAAAGCATTTTGACAGGTTTTTTAGAATCATCCTAGGCACCCTTCCTTTCGTCTTCCTTCTGCTTCATTTCATCTTTCTTCCGCTTCTTTTGCTCCTCCTCTTCCTGCTCCTTCAGCCTATAGTAGATAAAAGATCCCAGCTTTGATTTGTCTGTCTCGTTTTCGTCCCCATCAAAGGTCATATGCAAAGGGGGCGTATTGTTTTTTAGAAGTTCTTCCTCCTGCAGGATCGTCAGGATGGTATCCGTATTCTCGTACATGGATGCAATTATTAACATTCCCATATCATCTCCGACTCCGCCGGAAGCTTTTGCAATCCGATAGCGACCATTGCCTCCTGCAAAATATTTAAGACTGCTGTTTGCTCGTTGCAGCAATGCTTCTGGTTGTTCCTCAAAGGGGCTTTCTTCTTTAAGAACGAGATGAATTCGCTTAATGTATGCTTCCAGTTTCTTCAGTTCTTGATGGGCTGAATGCTGATTTTTATTGATTCCCTGAGCAAGAAAGTCTTTCCATAGAAACCAGAGGCTTTCGCTAAGTGGCTGGCAGCGCAGGCGGATGCCTTTCTTTTCAACTACTTTGCTTAAATCATTGTTTAGCAGCGGGTTAAATAATATTCCCGTTTCACCCACAAGTCTTAAGGTTTTCCGGCTGTGCTCCTTCTGATGCAGGCTTCTGATTTCAGCTGCCACATTTTCCAGTTTATCCATGCTCAGGCTTTTATTACGGATTAAATAAAGGAAAGTGTTCTCATACTCACGCTTCCTGTTTTCAGGTGCCAGGTGAACCAGATCTCCGGCCAACATCAGCAGGAAGAGGTCATCTATAATTGGTTTTTCTTTGATCAGGTCTTCTACAAAAGGTGCCAACACCTTCAAATCTTCAAAACCTTCGCTATTCAGCTTTTCTCTGATCAGCTGATGGTACTGTCCTCCCGCTTCCGCTCCTTCAGTAGTGGGGATGACAAAGCCTATCTGCGACTTTTCCCCGTCTGTCTCCCTGGCCTTTGCCAGCACATCACCCAACAGGGCGGTAAAGGATAGATATTCCTTCGTCAGCGTCTTTTTCCGGCCAATATCCAGGGTTCTTTTGCTGGTTTTGGGGAGTACTTTTATGTGATATCCTTTCTGCTGAAGGAACTTCGCTAATAAATGGCTGTAGCTGTCCATATAGGGGATATACCATTCTGTTTCTTTATCCAGCTCTCCAAAAGACATTTTCATATTGAGGGAAGTCTTCTCTCGGTTCGTTCCATATTCTTTCAGACTCAACGCCTTTTCAGACTCTGTTTTTTCAGATTTCAGAGCATTAATGAAAGCTTCCAGACGGGTTATGACCCCCACCGTCGAGCAATGTTCGTCTACCTCCAGGTGCAGGTAGGGTTTCTCTCCCATTTCAGCTTTTACCAGGTGTACCAATGCTGTATCCGGTCCACAGCCATGATTGGTCAGGTAGATAGGATACAGGTTGGGATGCTCTTTAATGATCCGAATCCCGGACAGAATATGCTGGCCAAAGGGCCAGTACATATTTGGGTATTCCTCAGATGTATCATAATCATGGGCAGGCAGGTTGGATAGGGTTAGCACTTTGTGGCCCATGGCTTCCAGCTTTTCAGGAATCCCCATGTTCAAAACCGGATCTGTAATTCCGTAGGCTCTGGTGACAATAACAAAGGCTTTTTCCTGATCTTTCAGTTCCCTCACAGTCTTCTCACCAAGCTCTTCTACCTTTTTTTCAAAGGATTTAAAATGCATCATCCCTTTGGCTAAGGCCGCACTTGTCTGGATTTTGTTTTTTCCCAGCTTTTCTCCTAGCTCCATCAACACCTTCATCATATGCCGCTTGCCAAAATCAAAAGAAAGCTCCGGTGTCAGAAGGGTTATGCCTTTTTTCTCCGGTTCCATCATCTTTTCTACCAGTTTAGGGATGCACTGCATATATACGCAGCCATAATTCTGTCTTGTTTGGGAGACAGGATGCGCCATGGTGTGAAGGGAAGGCAGAAACAGGTAATCCACGTTTTGTTCCATCAATTCTGCCACATGACCGTTAATCAGTTTAACCGGATAGCAAGTTTCCTCTATGGAGTGTTCCTGGCTTCGTTCCACAGTTTTTTCATCGCTTTTGTCAGAAAGCACTACATTCAGCCCCAGTTCCCTGAAATAGGTGTTGAAGAGAGGGAAGAGTTTATGCAGAAACAGCACTCTGGGAATGCCTACTGTCTTCTGGCGGGGATTTCTCTCCGAGTTGTAGCCTTCCAAATAATAACGCTCTACTTCCTGAAACACTCCCTGTTGCTTTGGATGCACCGAATTATTTTCTTCTGTATCAAAGGCTCTTCCCATTCTTTCCTGAGCCAGAATTGCCGCTCCGTAAGCTCCTGTCACACTGAAAAACGGTGGAACCTCAATCGTTTTTCCCAGTATGGAACGAAAAGCGTTCACTACAGCCTGATTATAAGCCACGCCTCCCTGGAAAAAAATTTTCTTTCCCATAGTTTTTCGCCCCACCACTTTATTAAGATAGTTATTGGCGATGGAATAGGATAAGCCGGCAGCGATATCCGCCATTTCTTCGCCTCGACTGAGAGCTCCTGCAATATTGCTTTCAATAAAAACCGTGCACCGATCTCCCAGATCCACCGGACTTTCTGCGGAGATAGCTAAATCTCCGAATGCTTCCATGGGGATGTCCAATTTTTTAGACTGCTCTTCGATAAAAGAACCCGTTCCGGCGGCACAGATTTTATTCATTTCAAAGTCCACCACAGCGCCTTTATCCATTTTGATAAACTTGGAATCCTGCCCTCCGATTTCAATAATGGTATCCACTTCCGGGTCTATACTGTGTGCCGCTTTGGCCTGTGCTGTGATTTCGTCTACGATGGTATCAGTTCCCACGTGCTTTCCTGCCAGATGTCTTCCGGAGCCGGTAGCGCCAGCGCCTCGTATCCGGAGGGGGCCGCTCACTTCTTTTTTAATCAATTCGATTCCCTGGTTTACAGCGGCAATAGGGTCACCTTTGGTTCTCAGGTATTGATGACTGATAACCCGCTGCTGCTCATCCATGAATATCACATTGGTGCTGGTGGAACCGATGTCCATCCCCAGAAAACCAGTAAGGGGCTGGTTCCGGCCCGGGGAATGACTGAGATGTTTGTTCTTACTATCAGCTTTACCGTAAGATCCCAGCGGCGAGAACTTTACGCCATCCGCTGCCTGCTCTTCCCGGTGGATGTTGGCTGTAGCCGAACGCAGTATTTTCAGATCTAAATGAGCTTTTTCCTTTAGCCCCAGGCTTGCAGCTCCCAGAGCCGAAATGATTCCGCTATTTTCCAGAAGAATCATATCATCGGATTCAAGCTTTAATACGGATTTCAGGGCTTCCAATATGGCCTGATTCTTTCCGACGCCTCCAGTCACCAGGATCGGCTTTTGGACAGGATGCTTTTTGATGACATTGGCACGATAGTTTTTCACCAGCGCATAGGCAAGCCCTCTTAAAATATTGTTAATCGACTGTCCTTCCTGTTGGTGGTGAATGATATCTGTTTTGGCAAAAACGCTGCATCGGCCTGCAATCCTTGGGATTTCCGTTGCTTTTTCTGCCAGAGGGGCGTAGTCTTCCAGTTTCATCCCCAGCCGGGACACCTGTTCTTCCAGGAAAGAACCGGTACCGGCAGAACAGTTGCTGTTGATGGAGATGGTTAGTCCTGAAGCTTTTTCCTGCAGTCTGGTAATGTATTTTGAGCTTTGTCCTCCAATTTCGATGATGGATTGAGCCCGTCCATCGGTGATTCGGCTGCCTTCCACCAAAGCAGTTACTTCATTCATTCCACAGATGCCGCCGGAGTTTACCAGTGCTTTAACGCTTTGACCGGTTGCCCCGCCAAAATGTATTTTTCCTGGATATTTTTCTGTTAAAGCGTCAATGAAGTCCTCTGCCACTTCTTTTGTTCTTCCTTTATGCAATACATAGCTGCTTTTCAGTATCTCCAGATCTTCATTAATCAGGACCCCCTTAAAGGCAGAATATCCTATATCGATTCCCACACTATACATCTATTATCCTCCTTAATACGCCTACATCAATTGACATCAATTATCATTATTGTTTATAATAGGTATATCATAACAGGAAATGTACAAAAAAAATGTATCCAGGGATACACTTTGAGAACTTTTCTCATTTGCTTTTGCTAAAATTATGTCTTTCATTTTGGAAGACAATTCTTCTTGAAGAAAGAAGAATTCTTTACTACAGAAAAGAGTGATAATATGGAAAAAATGCTCTCAGGCCTTGGCGGCTGTGTCCTCTTTCAGCATTTGACGGAGGATGAGATGATGGAGCTTTTATCAGCCGTTGAATATCGGGTTCGCATCTATGAAAAAAACGAAGTGATTTTCAGCCCTCATCAAAGGGCCGATACTCTGGGGATTCTTCTGGAGGGAGCCGTAGACGTCCAGAAGATTTTTTCCTGCGGCAAAACCGTTACCGTTAATCGCAGATTTGCTCCTGATCTTATCGCTGACGCATCTATCTTTGCTGATATTCAGCGCTATCCATCCAATATTATTGCCAGCGAAAAATCAAGACTACTTCTGATCAACCGCCAAAATCTTCTTGCTCTTTTTACCCGGAATGAACCAATCATGGCAAGCTTTTTACAATCCGTATCTAACCGGGTTCTTATGCTGAATAAATCCATCGATATTCTTTCCATAAACTCTGTCTCCTCTAAAATTGCCTGGTATTTAATCGATCAATATAATGAACAACACCGTTCCTGCATTCAAATGATATTTTCAAAAAAAACATTAGCTGAACATTTGAATGTTTCGAGAACTACCCTATCCAGAGAACTAAAAAACATGGAAAAAGAAGGGATTATTTCTTTCAATCGTAAATGCATTCAAATTCTTGACATCGAAAAACTTGAAAACTTTTGCTGACCCTAAACATCCACCACGCTTTTTGACTAGCATAGGATTTCTTCGCTACAAAAATATGCTATAATAGGTTCGTTGTCTTAAAATCTTATCCGTTAAAAAAGGAGCTTTACAATGCAAAAACAAGATATTCTTGAGCTGAAGAAAAGATATAAAAAAGATGAGTGCACTTTTACAAAAGTATGTGGATGTTACGTCAATAGTGAAAAACATAAAATACTTCAATTTAGAGAAAGTTTTCTCAATCTGGAAGAAGATGACGCTTTTAAGTATATGGATATTGTCCGAAAAGTGTTTTCTGGCACAGTAGATAATCATCTGTTGGAATTACAATTTCCTTTAGATGAAAACTTGGAAAATCCAAAACAGACCTTTTTCTATCAATTAAAAAAGAGTCAACTAAGAGATGACGAACTATTGGACTCTCTTTATCAATCCATCATTGACGAATTTCCTCAGGAAGGAAACTATTTAATTTTACTTTTCCATGATGCTTATGATGTGATCACCAAAACTTCTGACCGCTCCAAATTAGACGAGTCCGAAGAAGTATATGAATACATTTTGTGTGCCATCTGTCCTGTTTCATTAAGCAAGCCTGGCCTTCGATATTTTGAAGAAGAGCAAAAGATTAAAGCTCGTATCCGCGATTGGGTTGTCGAGAAACCAACCATCGGGTTTGTTTTTCCTGCTTTTATTAATCGAAGTGCAGATGTGAATGCGATTATGTATTACACTAAAAACCCCAAAAATCCTCATCTATCAATGATGGAAGAAGTATTGGGTTGCACTCCGAAACAAACCGCCGCAATTCAAAAGGAATCTTTTCAAATGATCGTCAAGGACTCAATGGGACCGAATGAAGAAATAGGCGAAAACGCCTTATTAGAAATTCATAGTGCTCTGGAACATATGGTGGAAGAACACGAAACATTATTTGATGGTGGAAAGGAAGAACCTTTACGCTTATCTAGCAAAGAAATAAAGCAATTGTTGATTGATAGTGATCTCCCTGAAGATGTGATTCCTAAAATTGAAACCTCTTATCAGCAGTGTTTTGAAGAAGATTTTCCCATTGCCCAAAACCTTATTGATTCCAAAATAGCCAAAGCAACTGAACAACGAGAAAAAGAACTTAAGCTACAAAAACAAGTGATTACTTTGCAGGAAAAGCTAGAAAACACGATACCTCAATCAAATGAAGAGGATGTCGTTCTTCATGTTAACCCTGAAAAAGCCTCTGCCATTACTTCTCAAGAAATCAATGGCCAACGCTGTCTGGTTATACCGCTCGATGAAAATGAGCATGCTATTATTAACGGACAAGAGCATTCTTTCTAAAAAAAAGCTTGTGGAGAGCACCTATTGTGTATGCTCCCCGCAAGCTTTTTTGTTCTCTTGCTTATTTTCTTAGAAACAGTTATGCTAAAATGAGATTATTTCAAACTTATTTTTATTCATCCGAAAGGTTTGTGAACTTTATATGCAAAATAATCCCATTGTTGAAGTAAATAAAAACGGACTCATTCTCAACGCGAAAGGCTTCGACCCCTATAAATCTTTTGAGTGCGGCCAATGCTTTCGATGGCAGCGCCAGCCTGATGGTTCTTATACTGGCGTTGTTTCCAGCAGGGTATTAAATGTACGATCTGAAAACCAAAAAATCCTATTAAAGGGTACATCTTTATCAGAGTTTCAAAGCTTTTGGGCCCATTATTTTGACCTCTATACCAATTACGACGCGATTCAAAAAAGACTCATCCATAAAGCCCCTTGGATCAAAACGGCGATTTCCAGCGGAAATGGAATTCATGTTTTCCATCAAGATTTATGGGAAATCTTTATTTCTTTTATCATATCTTCCAATAATAATATATCGCGAATTAGCCAAATCATCGAATCAATCAGTCAACTCTTCGGCGAAAAGCTTGCCTCTTCCTTACCAGGACAATGGTTTAGCTTCCCTAAACCCGCCTCCCTTAAACAGTTGACAGAAAAAGATTGGCGAGAACTCAATGTTGGTTACCGCGCACCCTACTTGGTTAGTGCGGTGGCATCCTGGCATCTTTTTTATCAGGAAGTGAATGAAATTCTTCACCTAAAAGGCAAGGATTCAACACTGACAACCTCACGCTCTCTTCAAAAGATTCCTGGTATAGGTCCTAAAGTCGCTTCTTGCATTCAACTATTCGGAACACCACAGCGAGATGTTTTTCCGATCGATGTCTGGGTTCGACGAGCGATGATGCATTTTTATAATCCCTCCGGAAAACAAAGTGACCTTCAACTTCAAAAAGATGCTCTTCATCTTTTTGGAGATGATGCCGGATTTGCACAGCAGTATCTTTTTTTTCATGCCCGCTCATATTTTACTAAACATTGAAAATCCTGTTTATCAACATTAATATCTCAAGGAGACATCATTATGAAAAAAATGTTTACTCTTTTGAAAACTACATTAGAAAAATTCGAATTTCACTTTATCCTTCTTGCTTGGGCTTCTTTACTGATTTTGCATCTAAATGGATATTATTTATTTATTTCACCCACAGGAGATTTTCCGCTAGATCCTATCCTGCTGTTTATCACCAGTGGAATTAGTATTCTTTTTCAAATTCATCAAAAAAAGACAGTTGACCGAGCTTCCTGTGGACTCCTTATTTTCTGCTTCGTCCTAATCATCAACTACTTTCTTTATCGCCTTGGTATTTTCTTTTATAATTACATTGTTTTTTTTGTTACTGTAGGTCTTTTTTTAGTTTATGATCGTTTACGATTAAGAAGTTTGTCATCTCTGCGCCAGGCATCTGTGGTACTGTTGGTGCTGGCACTTTTTATTGCTTATGATTATGCACATTACCAGGAAAGATTATTGAAAGATCATGAATTTGATCGATTTATTCGTCATGAATTCAATCTGTCTCATCCTATTACAAAAGAAGATCTAGCACAAATAGACAGTTTCTATCTTCCTTATCGTCACAAGGTGTCAAGCCTGGAAGGATTAGAATACTTTACTGGACTAGAAGAAGTTGGCTTCTATAATGCTTCTATCATCCATGATTTTTCACCTATATCAAAACTCCCAACATTAGAAAGGCTGGTGATTGCCGACGGAGACCTCAGTCGTTTAGACAGTATTGAAACAATGGAAACCGTTAAAAATCTGGAAATCACCTATCCCGACAGAGGAAAAATAAGTTCTTTTCAAGCCTTTCCAAATTTAATCAATTTATATCTTCAAGGTGTGCGTTCTCCTCAGCACTATGAAAAAATAGCTGATTTAGATATTCCCGTATCCGTTGAAGAATTAAGTCTTGGTGCAACCAATGAATTTGCTTTAGAAGAATTATCTCATTTAGAAAACCTGAAAGTACTTCGCTTGTTTCGATTAAGAATAAGAGGTGTTGAGTCCATCCAAGACTTTCAACAATTAGAAAAATTTTCTGTTCAAAGTGTATACATTGAAGATCAATCTCTTTTAATGGATCTGCTAGAAAAACATTCCATTATTTTTGAGGATCGGGGTTAACCGATCCTCTTTTTGGTACTGACAATAGTCGTGAAACAGCGTTATTCACCTGTTATTACTTTTCCTTTCTATAAAATTCCAACTCGCCTCATGTTAAACAGCATGGTGCCGGCAATTATTAAGGTCATTAATTCATAAATAACCGGGGCAATCCATATAGCATGACTCCCTAATACGCCAGGTATCAGCAACAGCACTACTACTACCAATACATATCCTCTTAAAAATGAAATTGTCGACGCTTTTTGACTTTGTTTAAGGGCTGTCATCAATCCAGAAATAAACACATTCAATCCGGTCACCAGAAATCCAAACCCAAACCACTTCAATGCTGAAACCGATAATTGATAGGATGTTTCGTGTTCCGGGCTAATAAATAATCTCACTACATATTCATTCAATTGCTGAGAGATAAAAAAGAATAGTAGGGAAAAGACTAAAACAGTCTTAAAGGATAACATCGTAATTTCTCGAATACTTTCCTGGTCATTTTTACCATTAAAGTAGCTGACCAATGGTTGCATTCCCTGGTTGATGCCTATCATCGTCATCATGACCAGATTGTTAAGGTACATAAGTACCCCAAAAGCGGCAATACCATGAGGGCCAATCCAACGAATAATAACGAAATTAAATGCAAAAGTTGTAAATCCAATGGATAACTCTGTTAATGACTCCGGAAACCCAACCCGTAAAATCCCCTTAATGTCACTCCATAAGAAGACAGGCTTTATAAACTTTAAAGAACCTTTCTGTCTAATAAAATGAATTAAAAAAGCTATACATGATAAAAACTGTGCAAGTCCTGTTGCATAGGCAGCTCCCTTAATTCCCATTCCTAGTCGAATAACAAGCAAATAGTCAAATACGATGTTAATAAACGCCGCCAACGTAACATAGGTGATGGATAATGACGGAAAACCATCTGCCTTGACCAACACTTCCAAGGTATAGGCAACCATAAAAAACGTACTGAAACTAATAACAATCCCTAGATAATCTTTTACATATCCATAGGTTTCTTCTGTTGCTCCTAAAAATGTTACCAGTGGATCTAAAAAGTAAAGAGACAAACTGGTGATAAGAATGCCAATGCCGGCAACAATAAAAACCGTCACACTGAACAAATGATTGCCTTTTTCCGTATTGCCCTGTCCCATATAGTAAGTAATCCAGGTAGATGCGCCTACAGCAATTAGCAGTGCAATAGCAAATACCGTATTCACAAAAGGCATTGCTAAGTTAACGGCGGCCAGAGCCTGATCACCAACGCCTCTTCCCACAAACATCCCGTCTACCATCGTATAGATAGAAAAAAACCACATAGCACTAACTGATGGTACTAAATACTGAAAAAACTTTTTCTTTACTGACATTTTTCGCTTCCTCTCAAAGTGTGATAAAATATAGAATATACTCATCATAAACCCTAGTATTATACCAAGGTCAAGGAGGAAATATGAAAAAAGAGTACTCTATTGGAGAAATATGTCAGCTATATCAATTAGGACCTGATTCTTTGCGATATTATGAAAAAAAAGGATTGCTACATCCAACCCGAAAACCAAACGGCTATCGGGTCTATACCCTCAACGACATTTGGAGACTTAATATTATTAAAGATTTACGTAAACTTGACTTTTCGATTCCTCAAATCAAAAGTTACATTGAAAACAGGACCTTAACTCATTCTATTTCTATGCTGGAAAAAGAAATAAAGATTATTCAAAGTAAAATCAAGCCCTTAGAATTACTTCAAAAGAAACTCCATCAAAAGTTAACTGACTTAAAAAAACTGAAATCCTTCCAACTTCTTAACAGGATTCATTACCAAAAAATTGACGCTCGCAAAATCATTTTTGTCGATGGTTTTCTCGCTCAGGATGAAGCTATCGACTTGGCCTTTAGAGAACTGGAAAAAACCGATGACGAAACACTTTCCTTAGTGGGTAATCAAGATATGGGTGTTTTTATTGATGACACAAGCTTCCAAGCCCACAATTACACTTCTTATCATACTGCTTTTTTCTTTGTTCAGGATCAAGCAAAAACATGGCACCGTATGATTAAAGAAGGTACTTTTGCCTGTTTTATGTATCAAGGCCCCTATTCCCAAAGCCAAGAAGCGTTTGAGAAAGTCGTTGCTGATATTCACTCCAATAAATATCGCATTGCCGGAAAAGCCATGGAGATCTATCGCCTCGACATCCATACCACGGCTGATGAAAATGAATTTTTAACAGAAATCCAAATTCCTGTTTCGGAAATATAGTACTTTGTATGCATTTTTAGACTAAAAAACCGAAATTGTCATAATCTTCTTGGCATTCCTTCTCATGTTCGATAAAATGAACAAAGGTCTTTTAATGATCATTCTGTGTAGATTGAGTAGATATTTGAAACCATTTCAAAAGAGGTGTTTATGTAATGAAAAAAGTATATGAAAATCAGATTCTTCAGCTAGATGTTGACGAATCCACTCAACAACTTTATCTTACCGTGATCGATAAAGACGCAAAAATGGCTTCTTTTGACGCTGTAACCAAAGAAAACCCAAGAGTAAAAGTAAGTAACTTTAAGGGCCTAAAAGAAGCTTTTGAAGCACCTGGACACCAATCTTTGATCGGCGACTTTAAGCCTTTAATTGATTTAACAGTTTCCAAGGATGAAATGAAATGCCACATGACCTTAAATCTTACTAAATCACAGTTTGAAGAAGCTAACCAAGAGGAAATCCTTTCACAAGCTTTTCGATTACTGGAAGAGAAAAGCATTAGTGTTGGTATTCAAAAGGAAGCAATAGAATCCTTAAAACCCATGGAAACCGTCGTTGTTGCCTATGGTATTGATTCTGTTCCTGGAGAAGATGCCAAAGTAACCTATTATGAACTAGGCGAAAAGAAGCCGCAAGTGAAAAAAGACGGGAATGTAGATCATTATGAAATTCATCTTTTAGATTGTGTCCAAAAGGGAGATTGGGTTGGCGAAAAAATCCATGCAACAGACGGAACGCCCGGAAAAACGGTCTTCGGAAATCCTATTCCTGCAAAAAAAGGAAGAGATTTCCCTCTTAAATTCGACAAAAAAGCCATTGATGCGGTTGAGTCTGACGGTATCACCGAACTTAAAGCAAAAATAGAAGGTGCCGTCCGGTTTCGTCAAGGTAAAATCACCGTTGAAGATCATCTGTTTATTTCGGGAGATGTTAATTATAAAACAGGAAATATTCGCTTTAACGGCCATGTAACCATAGACGGAACCGTCGAAGATAAGTTTACAGTGGTTGCACAGAAAGATATTCTTATTAAGGGTGACATAGGAGTCGGAGCTGTCGATCTCATTCATTCAGAATCCGGAGATATCGCCATATTAGGCGGTATTAACGGTAAAGGTGTGGCAAAAATAAAGGCGGGAAGAAATGTTTATGCCAAATTTGTTCGCGAAGCATCTGTAGAAGCAGGTGATGATATTAATGTAGGTTTATATGCTATTGATAGTCATCTAAAAGCTAACTTTATCACCTCTTTGGAGAATGGTCGCATTATTGGCGGAACCATCGATGCAACTCATCGGGTGATGGCTGGCTCTATTGGAAATCGATTTGAAAAAGAAACCCAAGTAAAAGTATCCGGCTTTAGCCGAAAAAAAGTAACAGAAGAATTAACGGTCATAAAATCTCAGTTTAGCGAAGCCTTAACGAAAGGAAATCAGCTCAAAAGACAACTTGAAATCTTTGAAATAAATCAAGACTCCTTAGATGAAAAAGCCTTAAATACCTATAATGCTTTAATGTTCCAGTACGAAAAATTAATTGATGAAATCAATGAACTGAACGCAGAACTAAGGCGTTTGGAAACTATGCTTCTCACCCGTGGTGAGGGTGAGATCACTGTTTTGGATAATGCTCATCCAAATACCATGCTAGAAATTAAAAATTTGCAAAAAAAAGTAAAATCTTTAATGAGTGGATCTATTTTTGTCAAAGATAATGAAATCCACTTAAAAAGTGAATAGATAGGAGTGTTCTGTTTGAGTCAGCTTGATACAAATCAAAATGTTGTATCCCAGCAGTTTGGAAAAAAATGGATCGATTGCGTAGCCTTTTTTACGCAAGTATTAACAGAGGAACAAATTTATACCTATGGCTATCAATTTCTTCATGATATCTCTGAATGGACTTCATCTGCTATTTTTGTTCTACAGGATCATGAATATATCTGTAAAAGCGAAATTGGAATGATTTCTGAAATAAAGCAGCATACAGCCACCGAAAAACTAAAACAATGGCCTGTCCTTCAGGGACGAGTTTTGTATCATCCATATATTAATTTTTTGAGTCCTGATTTTTGTCAGAAGAATAAGGTTGTTATTAGTATCCCCATGATTGTTAAGGATGAACTTAAAGCTTTTATTGTGGTTGCTTCTGATGATGAAAATCAACATTTCCCTTGGTCTGAAGAAGAAATGGAATCCTTAAAAGACTTAATGAACATGTCCCTTACCATGGCGACAGAGCGTTCTAAACTAAAGCATAGTCAAGAAGAGCTTAATCAGCAAATCTTTAGTATGACCATGGCCGCACAATGCAGCCGTATGATCATGGCCGAAACGAATCTGGAACAGCTATACCGTTTATGTATTGATGTCGTTCGAGAAATTACTACCAGTCGAGCCACCGCCTTCGGCCTTTATGACCCTGGCGAACAAAAAATGAAAGTAAAGGGTTTTCTTTCTCTGGATCATAAAGCCTGCCATGCTTGTTCATTTTCTGTTCAAACGGAAAAAATATCTGGTGATCAACGTATCTTCCATATAGATCATGATCGAGCAATGCTGGAAAAAATATTTTCAAATCCAGAAAAACTTAAGGATCTAGATGCTGTTTACCTCTTTCTACTAGCCGACGAAAATTTACTAGGCTTTCTTACCATTGGAGAAGCTGCTTCTGGCAAACAGTACGACGCCAGAACGCTTGAACAGATTGAAAGTATTACCAAAGGAATTTACATCGCTATTCAAAATGCTTTGCATATCGCTACGATTCAAGATCAAAAAGAAGAAATCGCTTCTCAATTAGAAGCGATAAAAAAATTCAACCGTATGATGAAAAATGTAAACTCTTGCAATAATCTGGAAGAACTTGTTGAAATAACGCTCCAAACCCTCACCTTCGGTTTTAATGTAAAGCAATCCATTTTTGTATTAGGAACTCAGCAACAACATCAACTCTACCAATACGGCTATCCAGAAGAATCTATCATTCATATGAAAGACTTGTTTTGGAACCGCGACGTCAATGAATTCTATTTTTTGCAAGGTGAAAATGCCTCTGAAGATTTCGTCCATGCTAGTGATGGGAAAGAACATAATGGACTCATTATTGCACCTATCAAAACCGATGAGCTTGCTGTTGAAATATCGCCCATAGGTTATTTAGTTATCACAGGACTTCCTGGTGCTGTTGATGAAAAAATGCTGCTGATTATACAAACTTTCGCAAATACGATCGCTCCCATTTGCAAACACTTACATGAAAAAAATATGAATCAACATCTTAAAATGGATAATCAGGCGGTTATTTTTCAAGATAAAATACAAGAATATTTTTTTCAAAAAGACAATCCGTTACCTCCACTTCGAGTCTTTTATAAAAGATGGAGAAAAAAACCTTTTGAAGCTCCTCGACATCCTCTATTGCTCGAATATCAGGAAAGCTTCTACTTTGATCAGTTAATCATCGTCATCGAACGAGTTCCAGATACAGTGTTCTCAGCATCTTTTGATGGAAGTTTTGTTCCAGATTCTTGGGAAAATGTGGCGGATACCCTGCAAAACATTGATTAATCTATTTCAACAAAAGCAAAAGAATCATTACTTTTATTTCTCTGCTGACAAATTTATTTTCTCGATATAAAAGTGTGGTTCTTTTTCATGCTGATATCGCTCACCTTCTATTTTTAGCAAATACAGGATATTGTCTTGTATGCTATAATTCATCACACCTGAATACTTATGCAATGTTCGTTTTTGAGGATGGTATAAAAGAACATCTTCTTTTGATCGAAAAAGCGAATATTCTCCATAGGTGCTGCCATGCTTTACAAAACCAAAATTCGTTATCCATTCAAATTGCATCGCTTTATCATCAAAAACATAAAGACCACCATCGTAATCATAGAAATAGTTTAACCCAGACATCGCTGTTCCCAGTTCTATCATGTTGCGATTTGGATTGTTTAACACAGGCATTTTCCGAAACCCTGAACCTTCTGTTTCTTCAACTACCTGATAATTTTCCAAATCTATTTTTATTATTGCATTGGGTGATATAGAATACAAAAAATTATTTTGTACAAAAACAGCATCTATTTCTCGCTCTGTCGTAAACACAATATCTTCATCTTCGTATATATGGTATTGTGTTTTCTCTTTACAACTATAGTATATAGTATCCTCTTCTTCTGAATAATGATATCCATGTTCGCTTAGCTTTAGGATTTTTTTCTTCTCCAAAGCACCCGTTTCTAAATGTAACCACCCTACTATTGCATTTGCTGGATCGTTATTCGGCCCATAAGAATATCCAGCTAATACATGATTTTTTACCAGTGTGTCCGGTATCAATGCCAATGATCCACTATATAGTTCTTCTATTTTTCCATTCCTTAAATCCACTTTTTTAACGCGGTTATGAAAACTTGTATAATAAATAGCTTCTTGTTCATAAGCTAAGAAAAATCTTGCATTTCTTAGCTTATCCGATGATGAAATTATTTCTTTTTTGTCTCCTTCTAGGGTTACATGAAAAAAAACATCTTCACCATTATGCCACTCATATACATAGACTCGATTATCTCTCATAAAATACCAATTTGTATCACTATAGTACGATCCAGCTCCAGCTGGTCGAGCAATTGCTTCCAAGCCACCCTCTCCAGGTAGTTCATTCCACCATATAATCATGCTTATCATTGCTATCAAATAGATAGCCTTTGGATATTTATTGCTTAATCTAAGTATTAGAAAAGTCACCCCTACAAAAGCAAAACCGGCTATACCTATTGCAATAGGCAATAATATATAAATTGTCCACACCATCATATCTAATAATGGGAACGAAAACTCGCTGTCAGGCTTCGGTAAGATCCGGTAAAACCCAACTACGATTGTCACAACAATTACTAATCCTGCCACCAAGTACAAGACACTGATTTTATCTGTAACCTCGTTCACATCTTCCTTAAGGTGATTTTTAATAACATAAGTAAATAAACTTGCCGTTAAACACACAAAGGGAATTGCCATTAATACCAAAGATTTCAAATTGCCAGTATTCTCTCCAAAAGACCTATTTATCTCAGAGCTTAGAATGAGAGATCCGTAGCTAAACCCTAAAAACGCAAGCACCAGCCCTAAAGATTTCCATGTTTTTTTCGCCATATAATGTCCTTTCCTCTGCGACTTTATCATGTTCCATACAACCTTATTTTCTTTAGGCATTATCAAGCAAGATACTAATTTAGCCCTCTTTCCATCATTAGAGGGCTATTGTTAAACAGTATCTGCGTTAACAAAATTCTATAGATCCATCTCATTCAATAAGTCTCTTAATCTAATCAGTTCTTCTCCAGTAAGCGTGATTCCCTTCCCCATTTTTTCGCGTCCAGGAGCCCAGTCTCTCAAATCATATTTAGAATTCCGATCATTCCAACTTACTAAATTCAATTCTTTTTTCCAACCTTTTTTAGATTCTGAAATAACTCCATATTCTTTCTCAATATTGTAATTAAGTGACGTCAATTCACCCTTCCTCCTTTAGCTAATAACCAATGATATATTTTGAAACCGATCTACTTCCTAACACTTTATCACAAAGCCTGTCCTTTTTCACTTTCTCTCTCTCAATATAGTACCATAGCCGCATTCAGAAATGCGATCTGTTATTCTTGTATCTGTTGACCGTCACTCTCAAATTCAATAAAACGTTACGCATAGTTTTGATAGGTTGTGGTATTATAATAAGAAAGCTCATACTTCATTGAGTATACTGAATATAAGGAAGGTTCGCTATGGGAATTTCACAGAAAATAAATCGGATAAAAATCGGATATCTTACGCTTATGAGCTTGCTCTTTATTACTTTTATTATCATTCTATCTTCCACTAATCAGGTTCAGGAAAACTATCGAATCATGCAGGAAGAACATATGGAAGTTATTATGACTGGTAGTAGCTTAAAAAGTTTATTATCAGAACAACAAGTTCAATTAGTCAGGTATATGGATGAAAAAGATCCTGCCAGTTATTATTTTATTGTGAAACTTCAGCAAGAGATCCACAAGATGCTCACAGACCTAGGTGATTTACAAAGAAAGTCCGACGATACGACAGATTACAAAAGACTTGTAAGAACCCTAAAAGCTACCGATGCTCCATTAGAAACATTACTAAGCAGAAGCATTACAGATGAATCAGAACGATATACTTCCTTCGTTGCCTATGTCAGCTCGATCAATCTTGCAACCACTTTTACCGATCGAATTATTCTGCATCAATACGAACTCTATACTGAAAGAAGAATTAAAAATGAAAATAGCATTAACTTTTCCAGAGAAGTAACCGTGTTGGGCGGACTTTCCGTTTTTTTTGGAGCCTTTTATTTTTATCGTTTTTTACGAGCGAAAGTAAATGTCATGGAAGATGAAGGAAAAAAGGATAGCCTTACCGGTCTTTATAACAAAAGATATTTAGAAAAATTGATGCACTCTTATCAAGAAAAGTCCGAAGACCATACAATGCATATGGTTATTCTAGATCTTGATCATTTTAAGATCATTAATGATAAATATGGACATGTCGTTGGTGACACTGTCATAAAAATATTTTCTGATCTTATCTTAAACTCTTTAAGGAAGGAAGATTATGCCTTTCGATTTGGAGGCGAGGAGTTTTTAGTCCTTCTCTTAGGAATGAAAGATAATGATGTCCATAGAGTATGCGAAAGGATACGCAAAACCCTTGAGTCCACACCAATTCACATCAAAAATTTCACTATAACCCTTACCGTGACCATTGGTTTTGCTAAAGGAAGCACAAAGGGTGATTACTTAATGGTTTTAGAACAAGCTGATCACTTCCTATATGTCGGTAAAAGAAACGGTCGCAATCAAACCGTTTGGAAAGACACGGTATCATGAAACCGTGTCTTAAATTCTCAGAGAAAAAGTGCGGTTACCTTCTATTTTACATATTGTTTCACAAACGATGTCAATACTGTTTCCAGCTTTATTTCTCCTTGCTCCTTTAATTCATAATGCACTCTGACAAATGGTTTTTGGATGTTTATCACTCGGCTTAAATCTATCGGTGTTCCAATGACAACAGCATCGCAATCTATCTTATTGATGGTCGCTTCCAAATCCTTAAGCTGCTGATCTCCATATCCCATAGCCGGTATCAAAGCCCCAATATCAGGATATTCTTTAAATGTATCTATCAGCCTTCCTGTCAAATAGGGACGTGGATCAATAATCTCGGAAGCTCCTAAACGTTGTGCTGCTATAATACCAGCCCCTAGTTTCATTTCTCCATGGGTCAATGTAGGCCCATCCTCTACCACCACTACCCGCTTATCCTTTATTAGTTCTGGCCGGTCAACATGAATTGCTGACTCCGATTTAATAATCATGGCCGTTGGGTTAGCTTGCTTAATATGGTTTTCTACTTGTAGTACCGCATCAGGATCAGCACTATCTATCTTATTAATAATAGTTACATCCGCTGTGCGAAGATTTACTTCTCCAGGATAATAAGACAACTCTTGCCCTGGTCGATGTGGATCTAACACCGTCACCGCTAAATCTGGTTGATAAAATGAAAAATCATTATTCCCTCCATCCCAAACAATGACATCGCACCCACCTGGATCTTTTTCTGCTTCTCGAAGAATTGCTTCGTAATCTACCCCAGCATAAATAACATTCCCTCTGACCACATGTGGTTCATACTCTTCCATTTCCTCAATGGTACAGTGATGACGATGCAGATCTTCCACCGTAGAAAATCGTTGTACCTTTTGTTCTACCAGATTTCCATAAGGCATAGGATGTCTCACAACGATTACTTTCAAATCCATTTCCATTAGATTTTCAATGATCTTTCGAGCTGTTTGACTCTTACCACATCCAGTCCGGGTCGCACATACAGAAATGACAGGCTTATTACTTTTTAAGGTAGTGCTTTTCGGCCCCATCAATCGAAAATCAGCTCCAGCTGCATTTACTTGAGCCCCTATCCCCATTACAAACTGATAGTTTACATCACTGTAAGCAAAGATACATTCATCGACTTCTAAATCACAAATCAGTTCCCTCAGTCTTTCTTGAGGAAAGATTGGGATTCCGTGTGGATAGCGTTCTCCTGCAAGCTCTGCTGGATACTTTCTATCGTCGATATCGGGTATTTGAGCCGCTGTAAAAGCAACTACTCTATAAAGATCATTCTCGCGAAAAACAGTATTGAAATTATGGAAGTCCCTACCTGCCGCACCAATAATAATCACTTTTTTCTCTTTCATTTTCCAAACCTCCTATTCCTCTTTTATTTGTTCTATCTTATCCTTCAATCTACCCCATCCCTGTCATTCTACACTAAAATAGAGAAACATTTCTGCTTCTCTATTTTGGCTAAAAAACAAGTTATTCGTAATGTTTTCGGAAACGATCATTCTCTACATAAGTTTGAATCTACTGCCAGTTATAAAAGAGATTTCGCAAATGATTCTATTGCTGAAATATTGTCATCAACTTCACCATCTATTTTCAATCCTTCTCCTATGATATTTGCGCCGCATTCAGCTGCTTTATCTTTTATCAAGTTGACAGCCTCGCAGTAAACATCCGGAAAATCATCACTATTGCCACAACCAAATACAGCCACATCTTTTCCTTTGAGAAGATCCTCACTCATTGAGTCATAATATGCTTGAAAGTCATCTTGTATATCTCCATAACCCCAAGTTGAAGCACCGAGAAGAATAAGATCCGCAGTTTGAACCATTTCTTTCTCTGCATTGCTAGCGTCTGCTAATGTGATATCAGCACCATCCATGTTGCTCTTTAATAGTTCAGCCACTCTCTCTGTATTCCCTGTTGTACTGCCGTAAATAATAGTAACTTTTTTCATCCTGTTACCTCCTTGTTTCGAGTTATTTGATATCAATTATCATTATCATTATTTCAGATTGTTTTTCCTTTGTCAAGGAACAAATACGTAAGCGCTATATAAAAAAACAGCCTTTTTCAAGACTGTTTTTTACCTTTAGAGCAACTTTTTAGAGTAATCGATCTCCCAGCAAAGAACTTATTAGCGCTACGGCTACCTGCGCTGTTTTGTTTTTTTCGTCTAAAATTGGATTTACCTCAACAAACTCAGCGGAGACAATTAAGTCCGTTTCCGCTAGCATTTCCATAGCAAGATGCCCTTCCCGATAGCTAATACCTCCAATAACTGGTGTCCCTACTCCCGGAGCATCTGTAGGATCTAATCCATCTAAGTCAAGGGATAAATGAATCCCATCCGTTTTCCCTTTCAAATATGTCAAAGATTCCTCAATCACTTTAGTCATTCCCATTCTATCAATTTCATGCATGGTATACATTTTAATTCCCTTCGCTTTTACCAATTCCCTTTCACCCTGATCTAAATCTCTATGTCCAATCATCACTACGTTCTCTGGTTTTACTTTTGCCTTAGGGTAAAAAAGACTTGTCAAAGATTCATTGCCAACTCCCAAGCTTGCTGCCAAAGGCATTCCATGAATGTTTCCTGATGGGGAGGTGTCTTCTGTATTCAAATCAGCATGAGCATCAATCCAAATAACTCCCAAGTTTTCATAATGCTTAGAAACTCCAGCGATCGTTCCTATCGCAATGCTGTGATCTCCACCTAAAACAAGAGGAAAGCTTCCTTCTTCCACAATGTGACTTACCTTTTCTGCCAACATTGCATTCACTCTTTCTACTTCCATTAGGTTTTTTAGATTTGTCTTTTTCTCAGAACTTTTTTTCTCCGAAAAGTCAATGTGAAGATCTCCATGATCTTCAACCTGATGGCCTAATTTCTCTATTCTGGATCGAACACCAGCATACCTCATAGCACTGGGACCCATATCCACCCCACGTCTATTTTGGCCTAAATCCATCGGTACACCTACAATTGATACCTTCTTTTGATTCATGGTACTCCTCCTTTGTTTTTTATACAAAATAACAAATTCTATATTTCCTTATTTGTAAAAACCATTTTCACTTTATTTGCTGATGTTATATCAGTACTGTTGCATTAATTCGGTTAATACTTCCCCATCAATATTTGCACCGGATATAATAAGTGCAATATTTTTTTCTTTCCATTTATCCCCATGTTCCATAACAGCAGCTACTGTTGTTGCACTACCTGCTTCTATTATTAATTTTTCTTTTTTTGCCATCATACTGACCGCTTTTCCAATACCTTCTTCTGACACTAGCAACAACTCATCTACACAGGTAGGCAACAACTGATAGCTAAGCTTCCCTACACCACCTACCAACGCATCACATAGCGAAGGCTTAGTAGGATATTTTTCATAACAAACACCATCTTTCAATGATCGTACCATTGCCGGGCATGCCTCTGTCTGAACTCCTATTATCTTGATATCAGGTTTTATCGCTTTTGCTGCCACAGCTATACCCGTTATTAAGCTTCCTCCACCTATCGGCACTACTATTAAATCCAGTTCCTTATTTTGTTCCAATAATTCAATCGCAATAGTACCTTGTCCCGCATACACCTGTGGGTCCGAGTAATAGGAATCTACATACGTCATCTTCCTATCTTTAATATATTGCATTCCCTTCGTATGAGCATCATCATAATCTTTGCCTATTTTGATGACTTCAGCTCCATAATGTTGAATCTTCTCAATCTTACTTTGTGGTGTTCTTTCCGGAACTATCACAACTGCTTTGCTGATTCCAATCAAGTTTGCCGCATAGCTAACTGAACTCCCATGATTCCCTGATGATATAGTGGCAACTCCCAGCTCTTTTTCTTCCTTTGATAAGCTTAAGATCTTATTAAAAGCTCCACGCACCTTAAAATTTTTCATTTTTTGCAAGGATTCAAGCTTGAAAAAAATGGTTTGATCCTCGCTTCCCAGATACATCGATCTTTCTAAAGGCGTTTTTCGTATATAATCATTAATTCGCTGATGAGCTTTTTCTATCTCCAAATAATTCAAGTCTATCATACTCACCTCCTAGCTCTTTTACGTTATTTCTAGTTTATCGTTTTGATTATTCAAGCAATACAATAAGGATACTAGTAAGATTACCAGTATCCTTATTGTATTATATCATAGGTTGCGCTTACTCAATAACTGTTTTTACTCGACTTCTGTTGCCTCTTCATTGTCATCACATTTCTCTATCGTCCACCCAGTAAATCCATATACAATATTAACAATCGGAGTGATCAAATTTAAGAACGCATAAGGCGCATATACAAAAGGATGTACCCCTAAGGTTCCCCACATGAACACACCACAAGTATTCCAAGGAATTAATGCCGAAGTGATGGTTCCGCCACCTTCTAAGGCTCTTGATAGGATTTTGGGATGAATTCCTTTTTCTTTATAGGTGTCACGATACATTCGACCTGGAATAACCAATGCAATATATTGCTCACCAGCAAGAAAGTTAACAGCAAAACATGTTAGTACAGTGGCTGCAACAAGAGATCCTGTTCCTTTGGCAAACCTTAGGATAAAATCTCCAATAGCATGAAGCATTCCGGTTTTTTCTAAAATCCCCCCAAAACAAAGAGCAATAAGAATAAGGGAAATGGTCCACATCATACCATCTAACCCACCACGACTCAATAAACTATCAACCACTTCATATCCACTGTCCATCGAAAAGCCGTAATGAGCCGCTTCAATAACATCTCCCAGACTCGCTCCCTGGAAGATTGCTGCAAAAATACCACCAAGAATCACACCACTTAACAAACCAGGCAAAGCCGGTACTTTTTTAATAACAATAATAATAACAACAATCGGTGGAATAAATAGCATTGGACTAATCATGAAGTTATCACCTATGGCACTTAACATCATATTAATCTCTTCTGCATTTAGTTCCTGTCCAGCATATCGACTTCCAAGAATTCCATACAAAATAATAGAAATAATAAAAGCCGGTATGGTTGTCCATATCATGCTTCTAATATGGTCAAACAAGGTTGCTCCAGCCATTGCCGGCGCCAGATTGGTGGTATCTGACAGAGGTGATAATTTGTCACCAAAGTAAGCACCTGAAACAATCGCACCAGCTACCATGCCTATGGGAATTCCTAGGCCAATCCCAACTCCTAATAATGCAATACCAACAGTTCCAGCTGTTGTCCATGAACTCCCTGTTGAAATAGAAACAACTGAACAAATAATAGCAGTTGCTACCAGAAATATTCCTGGCGATAATATTTGCAATCCATAATAAATCATACTGGGTACCGTACCACTCAAAATCCAAGTTCCTATCACTGATCCAATAACCATGAGGATTAGAACAGCTTGCATTGCCATACTAATAGATTGAATCATCGCCTCTTCTAAATCAGACCATTTGAATCCCAAAGATACAATACCAATTAATCCAGCAGCGATCGTTGCAATAATTAATGGCACATGTGGATCGGCTCCCATCAAAACCAAAGACACAAACAAAACAGCTATTAAGAATACAATTACAAACAACGCTTGTCCCAAATTTGCCTTTTTAGGTTCTTTACTCTCTAACACGCTCAGTCCCCCTTTAATTAATCTAACATATGAGCCTTTTCTTTTCTTGTGAGAGAAACCTGATGACTATACTTTCTTTTTTGAAAGTTCACCTCCCAATTCTTGGAATCGCTTTATTATAGGAGCAAGGATGGCATCATCACGTTGCAAATGGAGCATTCTCTCTATCATTCCTTTTGCAAACTCCATATCTTGCTCTTCAAGCGCTAGTAGTAAGGCGTTTTCTTCCGCAGGACTGTACCATTCTTCTTTATATTGATTGTCTGTAATTTGTTGAAAAAAAACAGTGTATAAGTGATAGGCTTTTTTTGCATTTTCCAACTCTAAATAACAACTCGCTTGAACTAGTAGCAATTCTCTTGTTTTAGGAGAATCGATTCTGATACTTTCCAGATTTTCGATGCATTTCTGATAGTTTTTCTTCTTCAGAGCCATTTGTGCATCTTGATAACATACTTGATATCGATCCGTTTTTTTCCTCCAACCTCTTCTAAAAAACAATATTCCTGCGCCAAGAAAAAAAGCTGGTGGATATCGAAAACTACTAAAAACTAAGGCTATCCCTAAAAAACCAAGTAATGTTTGTATCTTATACTCTTTGCTTTTCTCATCTATTTCCATATTAGCTGTTAGAAATCTATTGATGATGGGATTTCCAATGACTTCTATCCCTTTGGCATGTTTTGTTTTTTTTCTGGCTTCTACCATAAATCCTCCTATTTAAAGCATCTTCTTTTTCATAAAAAAGCTATTTATGCAATGACTTCCCATTACATAAATAGCTCATCGCACTTTGATTCGAACGACAACAGATCGAGACTATCCCGTCTGTCAGAAAAACCATTATACACCACGGCCTCCTTCGGCAGCTACAACCTTTACCAGAATTATCGAAGGTGTATCTTCTTAACATTTTCCGGCTACCCTATAACTGCACCTCTATTTATGATATTAATTCAACAATCGCACTATTGTAACGAATCACTTTATAGATGATTACTTCATCAGCTCTTCTCATGTTTCACTTTTTCAAATCTTAAAAAAATTATACCTTTCCTCCTTCAATATGTCAACATTATTACTTTCGTCCGAAAATTCAATCTACTGCATCAACTTGTTCCTTCTATTAAGATTTCAAAAAGTTCCCCCAAAGATTCTAGTTGATCTTTTAATTCATCCATCGTAGATGAAACTTCTTCTGCGAATGCACTTTGTTCTTCACTAATAGCACTCGTTTCCTGGGTTTCTCGGCTTACAGATTCAATCGTATCGGCCATATCTTTAATAATACTAGCAACATCAGAAGCAGCTTGTTGTGTACTATTAGATAGCTTTTGTATCTCCTGGGCTACGACAGCAAACCCTTTTCCTTCCTGACCTGCACGAGCAGCTTCTATCGATGCATTCATTCCGAGCATTTTTGTTTTGTTGGATATTCCACCAATAATTTTCATAATTTCATCTGTCTTTTGAACCGCTTCTGCTGCATTTTTTGATAACCAAGATAGTTTTTCGCCTATTTCAGCCAAATGCTCTGCACTCGCACTTATTTCTTTCACACCTTTTCCAACTTCATGAAATGCTTTTTCAAACCTTCCCGAAATCTCCTGATAACTATCGTAATGCTCTAATGATAAACAAACACCTACAGCCCCTATCACTGTATTACCATCATCCCAAACCGGTAATGCCATTGCATGATAAGGTATCTCAGCTTTATCCCTCGATACGTTGCTAGATACTTTTTCTTTTTTCTTCATAGCTTGTTCTTCAGCGCTGTTTTCTTTTAAGGATGTTCCTACTTTAATTCCAAGCTTAAAGCTTTCAGCTTCTTCAAAAGCTAGATATTTTTGCCGATCACACGCAAAAACAGCTGCATCCTGCGGATATAACATTTTTAAAAAAGGTACTACCTCCTGAAATGCACTCAACGCACTTTGACCAATGATTTTTTTCATCATTGATGCCTCCTTTATTATGGTATTTTTACTAAAACAGCGTCCATTCGGTTCCTAAAATCTATCTCCTTTGTATTGTTTCAATTGTAGCATTTTTTCAACAATTTGAAAACATTTACGCTTATTCATTTTTATACTCCAAGTATGATAAAATAAATGATATTATCATACTGAAGGAGGTGAGGAAATGGCCATCGTTGAAGCAACCATTACACCACTGGGTACTGCTTCTACCAGTATAAGTCAATATGTAGCCAATTGTCATAAAGTGCTAAATCATTATCCGGAGATAAAATATCAGTTGACTCCTATGGGAACTATTTTCGAAGGAGAATTATCCACAATTCTCCAAGTGATCGAAAAAATGCATGAGGTTCCTTTTACCAGTGGAGCACAACGTGTTTCTACCTCTATCAAAATTGATGATCGGCGAGATAAACAGGCTACCATGTCAGAAAAACTTCGTTCTGTGCAAGAAAAGTGGTAAATCATTTGACATCTTAATTTTATTTTGGTATATAATGATTGAAAAAAAATTTCATCATAAGGAGGAAATATCATTGCATAAAAAAGAATTTCAAGCCGAAACAAAAAGACTGTTAGAAATCGTCATTAATTCTATCTATACCAACAAAGATATTTTTTTGAGGGAGCTTATTTCTAACGCAAGTGATGCCATCGACAAGGTATACTATAGGGCGTTAACCGATGATGCTATCACTTTTAATCAGGAAGACTTCTACATTACCATTTCTGCTGATAAGGAAAACCGGCAACTGATTATTAAAGATACTGGCATTGGCATGACTCAAGAAGAACTAGAAAACAATATCGGTGTTATTGCCAAAAGCGGTTCCTTAGCATTTAAGCAAGAAAATGAGTTGAAAGATGGTTACGATATTATTGGCCAGTTTGGTGTCGGTTTTTATGCTGCATTTATGGTAGCCGAAGAAATCACAGTTATCAGTAAAGCCTTTGGAAATGAGGAAGCTTACCGCTGGGTTTCCAAAGGAACGGATGGGTATAGCATTGAACCCTGCGAAAAAGAACATTATGGAACCGATGTAATCCTAAGCCTTAAGCCTAACGCCGATGAAGAAGACTATGATCAGTATTTAGAAGAACATACCCTTCGCTCCCTTGTAAAAAAATATTCTGATTTTATCCGATACCCAATTAAAATGAATGTTACTCGCTCGCAAAAAAAAGAAGGTACCGAAGATGAATTTGAAGATGTTATCGAAGAGCAAATATTAAATAGCATGGTTCCGATTTGGAAGAAAAATAAAAATGAACTGACTCCTGAAGATTATGAACAGTTTTATTTTGAAAAAAGATTTGGATTTGACAAACCTTTACGGCATATGCACATCAATACAGAAGGGACTGTTTCTTATCGAGCCGTTCTGTTTATTCCAGAAAAGGCACCTTTTGATTTTTATACCCGCGAGTATGAAAAAGGGTTAGAATTATATTCCAGCGGTGTTCTTATTATGGAAAAATGTGCTGAATTACTGCCAGATTATTTCAGCTTTGTAAAGGGCGTGGTGGACTCAGAGGATCTTTCCCTGAATATTTCCCGCGAAATGTTACAACATGATCGTCAGCTGAAAGTAATTGCGAAAAACCTTAAAAGTAAAATCAAAAAAGAGTTGTTGGATCTGATGGAAAATGCCAGGGAAGATTATGAAAAGTTTTATGATTCTTTTGGTCGGCAGTTAAAATATGGAGTATATAGCGATTTTGGAACTCATAAAGATGATCTGCAAGATCTACTAATGTTCCATTCCTCTAAAGAGGGCAAACTGGTTTCTCTGAAAGATTATGTTTCCCGTATGCCAGAAGCTCAAAAGGAAATCTATTATGCGGCGGGTGATTCTGTTTCTCGCATCGAAAAAATGCCACAGACAGAGTTAATCAAAGATAAAGGTTACGAAATCCTTTATTTTACAGAAGATGTCGATGAGTTTGCTATAAAAATGCTGAACGAATATCAGGAAAAACCTTTCAAGTCTGTTGCTAGTGGTGACTTAGACCTAGATGATGAAAAAGATAAAGAATCTGAAGAAGCAGAAAAAGAACACGAAAGTCTATTCAGTAATATGAAGGAATTGCTTTCTGATCAAATTAAGAGTGTAAAAGCTTCTAAAAGACTTAAACAGCATCCGGTATGCCTAGTAAACGAAGGGGATATTTCTATTGAAATGGAAAAAGTCTTAAGTTCAATGCCGAATGATCAGGAAGTAAAAGCTGATAAAATATTAGAGGTGAACATGAATCACGAGGTCTTCCAGTCGCTTAAATCCGCTTATCAGGAAGATCAGGAAAAGTTCCAACTCTTTACCGAGCTATTATATCAACAAGCACGAATGATCGAAGGACTTCCTGTAGATGATCCGGTCGAACTGTCCAATAAAATATGTAAAATCATGAAATAGTACCATTGCTAAAAAGAGCGTCTGCATTTTGGACGCTCTTTTTAATAGGAAATTTTCATCAGAAAAGCATTGGTACTACCAAACATGTCTTGCCCATCGGATCTTCCAGTTATAAGGATGGAGCCGTCCGACGAAAGAATCATGTCACTTCCTCTTACGTCTCCGTCTGCATCCAAAACATGAACTGAAACAATGTTTCCCTGACGATCTAAAATGGCTATTAACGCAAAGTCATGAGTGGTGCTGTGTTTATTGACATTAACAAGAAGAGCCAGATTACCATCACTCAGTTCTACGATTGCCGTACCAGTTCCATGATAATGAGAGATAGGGTAAGATTTGTTTCGCTCTTCTTTTCCTTCCACATCCGTTATCAGTAAAGAAACAGATCTAAAAAGTCCGGAATCCGCATGAGTAAATCCGATAAAGGCGATAGATCCATCATCCAACAATGTCGCATCCAGGATTCGGTCATCCCCATCCCTGCCATATTCGCGCTGCCATAAAGTATTGCCATTATTATCCACCATCATAATTGCTGCCTTCCAAAACTCCTCTGCTTCCTTCACAACAGATCCACTTATAAGAAAATGTTCTTCTGATAAGCTCACTATCTTGCTAGCACTACTTTTCTTATTATCGATTCCTATCGGATTTTCCCAGATAAGATTCCCCCGGGAATCCATTCGCTTCATTTTTGCTAATGCGCCTCTGTTCAGAAGTACAAAAAAGTCTCCTTCAGGGTGTTCCCACAAATCAACTCCCCCACTATTTTCTTCTGACGAATCATGACGATGCCACTGTTCTTCCCCTGCTCCACTTACTTTTTTTACAAATATATCCCGCCCCCGATAATCACCTTCGTTCCCCGTTAATAAAAAATGACCGGCTTGCGTTATGATCATTCCTTGATTAATGCTGTCTTTCCCTAGCGTTGGATAGCGTTCCTCCCATATTAAGTTGCCTTCTTCATCGGTTTGTATTAAATAAGAGGCTGGTCTTGTATAGTTTCCGGAATTGCTAACACCTGCGATCATATACCCTCCTTCAGGAATTTGCTTAAGGACAACGCCTCTTTCTACTCCCTCAGCCCCAAAGTGGCGAACCCATTCTTTTTCGCCTATTCCCAAGGGTATTCCATCAAATTCTGGATAAGTTACTTGTTCCTCAATAGAAACGCTTTCTTCAGTGTATGGAATTTCAGAAACCATAGCTACTCTACTTACCCACAGGCTACCAATCATTACTAACAGAAAAAGAGTGCAGGTCGCTACATAAGGAATCATCACCGGTTTTTTATCCCAGAATCCCACGCCTCCTGGCACATGTGTCAAACTTCGATCTGTTACAACCTCTTCCCGACAAGGAATATCCGCTCCTGACAAGGAGTGCACCAATTTTTCCACTCTAGAAAAAATCGGATTTCCCATTTGATCCATCAACCAGAAATCTATCCTTTCTCCATTTTTCATGTGTATTCGAAGCCCTTGACTTTGAACACCTGTCGAATTTATCCAGTGGGATGTCATTACTGATGCCATAGAACCTTTTGATCCTAGCATGGCAAAGAACATCACCCATTTAAACCATCCAGGATACCGCTTATCTGCTGGCTGAATAAAGTTAATATCCTGATACGAAATCCTGTACCCTCCCCGATAATTGGTGATCATTAATTGATCTTCTTTTACTTTCATCGAAAAGCTGGCATTCCATGCCGCTATATACATTAAAGAGCTGCACAAAATCGCCATTCCCCAGAAAACAATCACCAGTGGCATCATCAATGCCAGAGATTGAACAGATCCTCCTGTTATGAAAAGAGGCAATGCGAAAAACATCGTAAATAAGGCAACACCAATGATATCTAACAGCCGATTTTTCCAAGATGAATAGTGCATACTGTCGGCGTATCGCTTAGGTTTTGGTATTTTTACATAAAGAAGCACCCCCACCAGCATAAAGACATAGGCCATAGAACGTATGGGATACAATAAATCGTCAGGAGGGGTGTTATAGGACCCGCCGATTCCGCCAATCATAAAATCGTCATTTGTAAAGGTCATGTAGGTTACCTGCATATAGCCTTTTGAACCATCTGCTTTTATATACTCAATAAACACTGGATCTTGTGGATTTGCGGCTTGAATCCAGGCTTTTCGCAAGGGTTCCTTTTCTGTTCCGAAAAAAAATCTCGGAGCTATCGTGCTGTGATTAGTCCCATTTTGCTCTGCTATTTTCCGTATAAATATTTCCCATTCTGATCCTTCCACAAATACAAGGTTTTCACCAGCGATCACGGATGCATATTCTTCTAAGGGAAGAACGGCTAAATGTCGTTGCCGCTCTGTTACAAATTGTCCTGCTATTTCCCGCTCCTGCCTTCTTTCCATTTGAGCATTGTGAACACGCAAAAGCGGTGTGGTGGATACATACATATAGAACCATGCAGCCAGTGCACAACATAGCAAAAGTAACAATCGTCGCCATAGCTCCCACTTACCTGTCGCAAGATCCTTTTTTGTATTCATGGTCTATCTCCTCTTCAACGGAACCTTCAATAACATCATCTTCCACTGATTTCTATTTCTGGTAACCAGCGTCTATCGGCAGGTTTTCTTTATCGGCTGCTTCTTTTACCATTTCATCGCAGCGTTCATTTTCCGGATGACCATTATGTCCCTTCACCCAGTGAAAGGTCACTTTATGCTTTTCTAGCAATTCCAATAATGTTTTCCAAAGATCGCTATTTTCTGCCTTGTCTTTTTTATTTCTTTTCCAATTATTGGCCTGCCAGCGTTTTGCCCATCCTTTCATCACACTGTCTACTAAATACTTTGAATCGCTAAAAATATCAACTTCACAAGGTTCTTTCAGGGTTTCCAATGCTTTTATACAGGCCATCATTTCCATACGGTTATTAGTGGTATGCTGATATCCTCCAGCGATTTCCTTTCGGTGTTCTCCATAAACTAATATGGCTCCATAACCACCCTTTCCCGGGTTTCCCAAAGCGCCTCCATCTGTATATATTTCTACTTTTTTCATTCTGCCAATGCTCCTTTTAGTATTCAAATCTTCTGAAACCCTTATTCTTTCTTGGATATTCCTAGTTTATCCATTACTTCTGTTAATTTTTCCCGATTAATCGGCTTTGCGGCATAAGCCTCACACCCAAGTTCAAACGCTTCATTGACCGATTTTCGATCGTTTAATGCGGTTGTCATAATGATAATTGCTTTGTTTTCTTCAGGTATTTTTTTATCTTTCTCCATCTTACGGATAACTTTTAATGCCTTGTTTCCATCCAACCTTGGCATCATAATGTCGAGAAAAATCACTTCATAAGGATCCTCTTCATCCCAAGCCATTAAAAACGCATCAATAGCCTCAATACCATCAACCGCAATATCACAACGTCCATAGGGCTCTAAAAATTGTTGCATGACTTTACGACTACTTAAATCATCTTCAACAATAAGAATTCTCATGATTTTCACCCTTTCTCATATTCCAGTCACATTAAAGAGACCTAAAAATATGTCTGGCTATTTCTTCCAACGGTAACTGTTTTTCCACCGCTCCAATATTATACGCAACCATAGGCATTCCATACACCACAGAACTTTTTTGGTCTTGACCTATGGTATAGGCTCCCGCTTTTTTCATATTCAGGAGTCCTTTTGCACCATCACTTCCCATGCCTGTTAAAATAACGCCCATCGCTTTTTTCCCAACCGTATCAGCCACAGATTCAAATAATACATCTACAGATGGACAATGTCCACTTACTTTTTCTCCAGAATAGCATTTCACCTTATACCCACTACCATTTTTAAGAACTTTCATCTGTAGACCTCCCGGAGCAATAAGAGCTCTACCAGGAAGAATAGAAACACCAGTCTTAGCTTCCATCACTTCTATCTCACACAAACTATCCAGCCTTTCGGCATACATCCGAGTAAAAGTTGGTGGCATATGCTGAACAATTACAACTCCCGGAGCGGTAGTCGGGAACTCTTTCAAAATTCTCATCAATGCATCTGTTCCACCTGTAGAAGCTCCCATGGCAATAAGCTCTATTTCTTTTTTGTTTGGTGATTTGATCACTTTTTCAACAGCAACAGGTGTTTTGCAAAGTGGTTTTGTTTTAGATACGGTAGCCACCTTGATCACATACACGATTTCTTCTAAAAATGCTTTTAGATCTTCCGGTGTTTTAATATCCGGCTTTTTCACAAAGTCTACGGCACCGGTTTCCAAAGCTTTTAATACAGAATGTTCAGATCCACTAATGACAACTACTGGCATGGGATGTTGCTGCATTAGCTTTTTTAGAAAGGTAATGCCATCCATTCGTGGCATATTTACATCCAAGGTTAATACATCCGGACTTGTTTTTTCAATCATTTCCACAGCTTCATAGGGATCTGCCGCTGTTCCTACAACCATAATACCCGGATCCGCTGTTAATCCTTTTTTTATTACTTCCCGCGATATCATTGAATCATCAACGATAAGTACTCTGATTGGTTTTGTTTTTTGCACTGTTATCCTCTCCGATAAGTAGCCGGACGAATATAGTGAAACCCACATTTATCGTTCCCCAGCGTTTCTGAATGACCGATAAACAAGTAGCCGCCAGGCTGCAATTGATGATAAAACTTTTTGATTAGTTGTTTTTTTGTCTCTGTATCGAAGTATATCATAACATTGCGACAAAAAATAACATGAAATTTCTTTTTAAAAGGAAAACTGACGTTCATCAAATTAAAATTTCTAAAGACAACTTGTTGCTTCAATGCTTCTTTTACTACATATTTTTCCTCTTGTTGCTTTAAAAAGTATTTTTTGAGCCAGTATTTTGGTAATCCTTGAACTTCTTCCGCAGAGTAGTCTCCCTGTACTGCTGATTTTAAAGCCGCCGAAGAAATATCTGTCGCTAAGATATCTGTATTCCACTGATCGATTTTCAATCCAAAATAATCATTAAGAATCATCGCCAAGGTATATGGTTCCTGACCCTTTGAACAGCCAGCACTCCAAATTCTTAAATCTTTATCAGCAACACTTTTTTCTAACCAGGGAAGCACCTCTTCCTTTAAAAAAGCAAAATGTTGAGGTTCCCGCATAAAAAACGTATGATTTGTCGTGATTTTATCCAATAGTTCAAAAACAGCTTTCCCTGTTTTATCCGACTGCAAATGCTGATAGTACTCAGAAAAGTTTTGAAAACCCTGGCGTGTAATGGTATTTCCCAGCCTGCCAAGTACCAGGGTTTTCTTTTCTTTTTTGAGACGGATTCCATAATGCTCATGAATAAACCCAGCTAGTTGATAAAATTCTCGTTCTGTGATTGAGAGCATTCGAATCACCTAATCCACTTAGTATTTTCCAAACTCTTTATCATCTAAAGATATTCGTTTTTTTCCCTTGCTTTCTATTTCTTGCTCAGAGTAATCCACCTCATTTTCAGAATTTTCAGAATCGTTTTTTTCTTCTAACATTTTCAACATTTCCGGACTCATGTCATCAAATCCTGAACGTTTTCGTTTTTGACTATTTTTCTTTAACTTAAACTGATTCACCGCTTCTTTTAATAACTGTGCCTGACTGGATAATTCTTCACTGGCCGCCGCCGCTTCTTCCGATGTGGCGGAGTTTGTCTGTACTACTTGTGATACTTGCATAATTGCCTGGTTGACTTCTTCAATGCCGGAAGCCTGCTCATTAGAAGCATCGGCAATTTCCCCTACCAATCTGGTAGCATCAGCCACACCGGTGACAATGTTTTCCAGTGCTTCCGCTGTTTTATTAGCGATTTCAGTTCCACTACCTACTTTTTCTATGGAGGTCTCAATCATTTCTGTTGTCTCTCTGGCAGCGTCCGCACTTCTTGCCGCTAAATTCCGTACTTCTTCTGCAACAACCGCAAATCCTTTTCCATGTTGACCCGCTCTGGCTGCTTCTACCGCAGCATTTAATGCCAAAATATTGGTTTGGAAAGCGATCTCATCAATTACTTTAATAATTTTCGAAATTTTATTTGAAGATTCATTAATTTCCTGCATGGAGTTTAGCATTTCTTTCATTTGGGCATTGCCCTGTTCTGCATCCGTCATAGCCTTCTGTGAAATATCATTGGCTTCCCCTGCATTATTGGCGTTTTGCGTTGTTTGAGCCGATAATTCTTCCATAGAAGCCGTTATCTGCTCCACAGAACTAGCCTGTTCTGTAGCACCTTGAGATAACTGTTGGCTTGAATCCGCTACCTGGCCAGAACCGGAAGTCACTTGATCAGCGGCTTCATTGACCTCTGCCAACACCTCATTCAAAGAATCAATAATCAAGGTTAAAGCTTCTTTAATGGCTTGGAAATCACCTTTATACTCTTTTACAATTCCTACATTCATGTTTTTATTTGCCATTTCTGTTAACACATCAGAAATCTCTGTCACATATCCCGAAAGCGCATCCAAAGTAGAGTTCAATGCATTTTTGATAAGCGCATGATCCCCTTTATAATCGCCGACAACACGTTTTTTAAGATTACCTTGAGACATTTCCTCCAACACGGCTGACGCTTCCTTCACCGGATCAATAACAGCATCCAGAGTTTCATTCACTCCTTGTATCACCAGAGCAAAATCACCATTGTGACGACTGGCATCGGCCCGGGTATCCAGTTTTCCTTCGATGGCAGCCTCTGCCAGATTTCGCGTATCCTGCACTAAGGCCTGAATAGACGTCACAGCCGCCTTAAGGCTTTTTGCCAATTCATCATCTTCCGACATAATTTGAATTTCCACATCCAGGTTACCGGCAGCAATGGCCATCGCAATCTCTGCATCGTGCTGCTGATTTCCAATCGTCTTAGCGAAAGCATCCTTTAACTGCCCTATCTCATCCGTTGAGTCAGCCACTACTTCCACTTTTGTATTGCCTACTGCTAATTTTTCCGCCACCTTTACTAATTCCTGAATTGGCTTAGTGATAGACTTCGCACTAAACATAATAATCACCACCGCCAACAAAAGCGCAACAACCGTCAAAATAATCATTACCATCATCAATGTGTTTACTGCCGCCAATGCTTCCGCTCTATCTATCTCTACGATCCAACCCAAATCCGTAGCACCAATGCTCATCACACCAAAGCTGCCTACTACCCCTACTCCTGCATAGTCTTCATAAGTACCTACGCCAACAAAGGAATCGTTAGCTGCCCGAATCTGTGGGGACAACTCTTCATAAGCTTGGGTCTGAATCCGTTCATTAAAGGCCGCATTCTGGCTATAAGCTCCCCGCATTGTATTCGTATACAAAAGCCCATCGGCATCAATCAAATACACATCCGCTGTATCTCCTATTTGCTCAATCCCATCTTGTAACATGGCCTGCACCACAGGTACCGGTACATATCCATTAACAGTCCCTATCACTTCTCCCGTTCCGCCTCTTCTCAGTGGCGTTGATACAACGATATAATACTCATTGATAATGTCAGAATAATCAAACTCCGATATGTTCTGCGTACCCGCCATAGACTGTTGGAAGTATTCTCTAATAGAAAAGTCAGCACCTTCCACTTGGTTTTTTATTTGTCCACTTGCATAAATACCCGCCCCTTGATCCGTTGTAATAAAAATACTCAGCAATCCAAATTCTTCCGCATATCCAGGTAAAAAGGCTTCCAATCCTCTATAGGCTTCCTGCCACTCGGTGCTTCCCGGACCAAACTCATCATAAATTTCTACGGCTTGTTGTATCCTGGCCGTTTGAGATAAAATCCATCCGTTCGTTAATTTTTCGTCAAAATATTGGTCCATCCTTCTTTCTGTCATTTCTCCAAACAGTTGCGTTTCTTGCAAGACCACATATTGAATACCACTTCTTGCCTGGTGATAAGCTACTACAGAAATAATTAGCATCGGAATCAACCCTGCTACCAAGAAAATAGCTAATATCTTATTTCGGATTTTCAAATTTTTCATCGCCTATTCTCCTTCCTTATTGAGATACCTGTTCAAGGGTTTCCAACTCGTCACTGCTCAATATTTTTTCACAGTCCAAAATCAGTTTAACTTCTTCCCCCACCCGTCCAATGCTCTTTATATACCGATTTTGGAACCCTGTCTTATACTCAGGAGGCGGGACGATGTTTTCATCCGGAATACTAAGTACTTCCGCCACTTCATCCACAATCAGACCGATGGCAACGTTTTCTACATCAATGACAATGATACAGGTTCGATCGTGATAATCCATGGCTTCTTTTTTGAATTTAATCCGTACGTCAATGAGAGGGATAATCTGGCCTCGTAGATTAATGATTCCTTGCACATAATCCGGTACTTCTGGCACTTCGGCAATAGGTTGCATTCCGATGATTTCTGTAACGTACCGGATTTCGATACCGAACACTTCCTTTCCTAGCTTAAAAGTCAAGTACTTTCCTTTCTGTGTGTCTTCCTCAATGTATACCATTTCATCCAACACTTCTGACATTGTCGCCACCTCCCTGTAACGTTCCGTTGATCATGCCGGCTATGTCTAATATTAAACTAATCTCGCCGTTTCCGAGAATGGTACATCCACCTATCCCCTTGGCTTTCACCGGAAACCGCACCAAGTATTTTGGCAAGGGTTTGACCACCACCTGTTGTTCTCCCAGCAGTCTGTCCGCAAAGAGACAGATTGCTTTTTGATCCTGTTCCACCATAATCATAATGCCTTCTGTTAACACTTGCGTTTCTGCTTTTACCTTAAAATATCTATGCAATCGTAAGACTGGATAGCATTCACCACGAATCATAATCAGCTCGTTTCCGTCCGGATCTTGAAAAAGAATCTTTTCTTCCGCACGAAAAGATTCTTGGATATTGACCGTGGGAATTGTGTATTTGGCTGAACCTGTTTGAAGTTGCATTCCATCAACAATGGCCAGGGTCATAGGGATTTTAAGGTGAATGCTGGTTCCAAGCCCTTTCTGGCTATCGATACTAATACTTCCTCCAACATTTTCAATATTGTTCTTTACAACATCCATTCCTACTCCCCTGCCAGAAAATTCCGATACATTATCTTTTGTTGAAAACCCGGGAGCTAAGATAAGCTGATACGCTTCTTCATCACTCATTTCATCCACTGACTTTAGGAGCAAGTTTTTTCTTTTTGCTTTTTCGATTAATTTTTCTGGATCCAGTCCGCGGCCATCATCGATAATACTAATCACTACATCTCCACCACTGGTTGTTGCTTCTAGCCGGATACTTCCTTTTTCCTGCTTTCCTTGCTCTATCCTTTCCTCCGGAGCTTCAATGCCATGATCTACGGCATTTCTGATTAAGTGCATCAACGGGTCACTTAAATGGTCAATAATATTTTTATCTACTTCTGTTTCTTCTCCTGTCAAAACCAACTCTACTTCTTTTCCAATTTTTTGAGCCATATCTCGCACCAATCGCTTCATTTTTTGAAAGGTAGGGCCTATCGGAAGCATTCGTATAGACATCACAACGTCCTGCAGATCATCTGTTAGTTTCCGAAGTTGTCGGGCAGATTTTTGAAAATTATCTAATTCCAAACCTTCTAAGTCTGGATTTTTTATCACCATTGATTCCGTGATAACAATCTCCCCTACCAAATCCATCAACTTATCCAACTTGTTAATGTTGACTGTAATCATGCTTTGTTTTTGATTGCGAAGGCTTTCTTGCAGTTCAGAAACTTCCTGATTTGATGAAGGAATTTCTTGTTCTTCTATGACAAAACTTTCTTCCACCTGACTTTTACTTTCTTCCATTACCTTCATTTCTTGCCCTTGTTTTTGATATTCTTCGTACTTAATTTCTTTGAGATGAATATCATTCACAAAAAGTGCTTCCTGTAAATGCTCCTGTATGCTGGCTTCTTCTAAGTCACTAACCATCAAGATGAAAAAACCATTTTCAACAATTTTTTCACTGGCTGTTTCATCTTCAAAAAGATCTGATGGGTAATGTATCACCTCACTGCAGATTTCTTTTAGGCTATGAGCCAGTGTAAATGCCCGTACATTTTCCATCTGACTATCATCCTGAAAATGTATTTTCACCTGGTAATATTTGGGATTTGCTATTGTTGTCTGATCCGGTCGTATATAATACTGAACTTCCTGTTCTTCTTTTTCTTTACTTTTTACTGACACCGGCTGGCTTTCAGATCCACTAAGCTGTGCAATGTAAGCATCAATCTCCTCTAAGAGTTTTGCTGGATCTTCCTCTGCTTCTTTTCCTGATTCCAGCATGTTCATCTCCCGGCATATATAGTCCTGAGCACGAAAGATCAGATTGCATAAGGAAGTGTAATCCAAGGTTTCTGGTTGTTGTTCCCGGATATAGAAAAACAAATCTTCAATTCGGTGGGCTAAAGTTGCCAGCCCGGTGAACATCATCATTGAAGAAGACCCTTTAATGGTATGCATGATCCGAAAAATTTCATCAATATTTTTTTTTGTCATCTCCGCATTTTCTTCACTGGTTAACAAGATTTCTTCTAACTGCTCCAACAGTTGACGATTTTCAAAAAGATACATCTCCAGCATGGGTTCCATTGGTCTGTCGGCCATCTTTTCACCTCCTCTTTATTCCTCTTTTTCCATTTTCATTCCTTCCAATATGAAATGAATCCCTTTCATGATTTCTTCCTTGAGACAACCTTTGCACTCTTGCATTTTCCAGTAATACATGGTCGACCATACATGCCCCATCAACAGCCTGGCATTTTGTTTTGCTGAATGAGATTGATTGAAAATGCCTTGTCGGGTGCCTTTTTCAATTTCCCGACAAAGAAATGCTTCGCGTTGTTCGATAATGGCTACCATCATGTTCATTGTTTCTTCTTCATAGCGGTAAGCATCAAAGGAAAAAAGAATGGTAATCAACTCTGGATAGCTTTCATAGTAAGTTGCATAAGAAGTCATAAAGTATTCAATAGCCTCTACCGCATTCATTTCTCCTTGTAAAACCGTATCAAAAAGACTTTCATCAAAAGCAGCAAAACGCTTTAAAATAGTCATGATAACATCTTGCTTATTTTTATAATGCCTATAAATAGCTGGTTCTGTTACTTCTTGTCTTATAGCTATTTCTTTCATTGTTAACCCATTAATACCTTTTTCATCCATTATTTCGATGGCAGATATAATGATTTGCTCTTTTCTATTGATATATTGATGATACAATCTGCACACCTTCTTCCTTTAGTTTGTTAGTAATAACTAACTACATTGTAGCTCCTCATCACTAAAATGTCAACATTTTCTGAATATTTATTTTTGTATATAAAAACACCCCTTTTTAGAGGTGTTTTCGCATTGAGAAATCTGTCATCTATTGATTAACTTATTCATCCATTCTTTCAGCAGTTCTAAGTTCAATGGTTTTTCCAGATAGGCGTCCATTCCAGCCTTCAGACACGCTTCCCGATCACCAGGTAGAGCTTTTGCTGTTAAGGCAATAATTGGTGTTTTTCTTTCTTTCATCCCCTCGTATTTCCTTATACTTCTGGTCGCTTCATACCCATCTATTTCTGGCATTTGACAATCCATTAGAATAAGATCATAAGACCTTTCTCTTGCTTTTTCAATAGCTTCTGCTCCATTAACAGCCGTGTCCACTAAAAACTTTTCCTTTTTTAAGGTTCTACTGACTACTTCCCGCCCTATTCGGTCATCATCTACAATCAAGATGCTTCTTTTTTTACTTCTTGCAGGATTTATCAGCACCTCTACCTCACCTGCAGGCTTATGACCTTTTTGAATCGCCGGAGTCAGAGGAACTTTAAGGGTAAAACAACTCCCCTGCCCAGGACGACTTTTGACATCAATGCTTCCTCCAAGTATTTCGGCTAACTCTTTTGAAATAGCAAGTCCTAATCCTGTCCCTCCATACTCTCTGGTACTGGTAGTATCCACCTGAGAAAACTTTTGAAAAACACTTTCCTGTAAGCTGGGATCGATCCCGATTCCAGTATCTTTTACAGAAATAACCAGATTTTTCCGTTCCTCACCCTCCTTTTCTACTACATACGTATCTAAATGAACAAATCCCTCTTTGGTAAACTTCACCGCATTTCCTGTCAGATTGTTTAGAATTTGTTTTATTTTATACCGATCCCCTTTCCAGTAAAGAGGTATATCCATTGAGTCATCAATCTTCATATCGATATTTTTTTGTGTGGCCGCCACGGCATGCAAATCCGATACTTCTTTCACAAGTTCTTTTATGGAAAAAACCTCTTCGACCAGGGGCTCTGATTTTTTTTCAATTTTGACATAGTTTAATATCTCATTAACAACAGCCGTTAAGGAAAGGCAGGCTTGGTAAGCATAATCGGCATATTCTTTTTGTTCCTCCTTTATTAAAGAACTTTGTAGTAGCTGTATCATTCCCATTAATCCATTAATAGGTGTCCGCAATTCATGGCTCATGTTTGAAAGAAACTGTTCTTTTACTTCATTAGCTATATCGGCTTTCTCTAAAGCATCTTTCATCTGATGCTTTAGTTTTTTTTGCTCCTCAAAACTTCTCGCCAACCTTACATTGGCATATCCCAGTTCAGAAATCATTTGTATTAGTTCAGCGTACAGATTAATAATATTCTTAACTTCTTTTTCACTTGGTCGTGGCACTTTTTTCAAAGCATTCATATATGCATATTCATTAAATCCGTAAGTTTTAGCTTGTTGTTGAAAAAAATTGATGTCTATTTCCTCCTGTTGATATAAAAACTGTCCCACGAAAATATATCCAAAAGTCTTTTCTCCTATGATTAAAGGAAAAACAGCATCCCATAACCCATTCTCGCAACGACCAAACTGAATTTTCCTTTCCGTCGCCTGATTCATTTTTTTCAGGTCACTTTCTTCGCATCTTTTCAGAGTATCTGGATTTTTTCGGTGAAAATCCGTGCACAATTCAACCCAGCCCTTTTTAGCAAGTATTTCTCCCGAAGGATTTAATAATGCTATCGGAAGCCCTATTACTTCATGAAATGTATCAAGTATTCTCTGAAACTGTTTCACATCAATGATGTCTGTCAGCGACAAGGTTTCCAGATTGCCTTCTGGCTCAGTCACTGCTTGCAATTTTTTTCTTACTCTTAACTCACTTTCACGCAATTCTATTTTTGTTTTCATTTGTTCTGTTATGTCTTCAACAATACCCGTACCACCTATCACATGCCCATTTTCTGACCAAACCGGCGAAAAAACAGTTTTCACAAATATGCGTTTTCCAGCCGTTTCTGAAACATACTCCCCCTCATAAGAGGACTGATTTCCCTGCAATGCCACTTTTACGGCTCTAACCACCCATACAGCTCTTAGTTTCAGCATTTCAATTCCCATCAGCTCTATTTTACTGGATCCAATAATCTTGACAAAAACTTCATTACAATCCGTAATAATCCCTCTTTGGTCAAAATAAAAGATGCCTATCGGTGCATATTCGAATATATTCCGAAATTTTTCTGCTTCCTGCTTATCAGAAAAAACATTCTGCTGAGATGATCGTCTATTATGATTTCTTCGAGATACTTTTTCTATCCTTTGTCGACTGATTTTCACACTTTTCATAAAAAGTTCTCCTCACTTATTTACCCCAGCCCCTTATTCCTGACAAAAATCATTAGCCTTATCAAAAAATTTATCCCTTACATTATTTCTACCAAATGCTCCCAGCTTTAATCTTTTACTTTCCTTATTATAAGCAGAATTCTTAGCTTCTGACGAAATGTGAACTTTATCACCTGTTTACGTTTTGTTTTTTCTTCGTTGGGTAAAAATTCTCACAACGAATCCTTAACCCTAATATTTATGCCACATACGTAACCACTACCTTGACAGGAGGTGACTATTTTGACCTCAGATCCTCTCCCCTCTTCATTGCAAGAAAAAATTCGTGCTGTTCTCACAAATAAAAAAGTCAACGAAAAGTTCTCCTTACCATCTTTAGAGGAAATGGTCGAAGAAATCAGCGTTTACCATCAGGAGCTGGAATATCAGAATCAAGAACTGATGAGAACCCATGAAGAACTTCAACAGTCAAAAGATAAATTAGATCGGGCCCATGAGTTTTTCAAAGAGTTATATCACGAAGCTCCCGTAGCCTATGTCACCATTAATGAAGATCGAATCATTCAATCGGTGAATCGTAAATTTTCTGAGTTAACCGGATTAGACGCAAATGAACTTCAAGGGGAAAATTTTTCCAAATTTATCGCTCCTGAGAATCAGGATGATTTGTTTTTTTATTTGAAAGCCTTAGAAGAAAATACGGTTTTCGACTCAAAAAGATTCCATTTATTGCGCTCTGATGGTAAAAAACGCTTAGTACAATTGGAAGGAAATCGAACCCTTATTGATTCCAATCATCAAATCCGCATCAGCTTAATGGATATTACATCTCAGACTAAAACAGAAGAGTCATTAGAAAAAAGCGAAGCACGTTATCGAAATATTGTCGAAAACATGAACGAATCTATGGTTGTCCATGACTTTGAAGGTACTATTCTTGATTACAACCTTCGCTTCCCAGCTGCCCTTGGATATGAACCCCACGAACTTTACGGAAAAAACTTAATGCTAATTCATCGAAAACAAGATATGGATATCATGAAAAAAAGGGCCCAGGAATTAATACACTCTGGAACCAGCTATTTTGAAGCTGTATTTCTCCGAAAGGATGGCTCAGAAACCGTCGCTGAAATAAATGCTAGTGTTATTTCCCGGGAAGGCAAAGGAGTCATCCATGCTTTTGGGAGAGACATATCGGAAGAAAAGCGAAGAGTGGAAGTATTGAGACGCTTCCGTAAAGCTATTGACAATAGCCCGGATGGGATCTATTTGATTAGCCGCCACCGCATGCGGTTTCTTGACTGCAATCTTTCCGCTTTTCAAGAGCTGGGATATACCATAGAAGAGTTAAGACAACTTGGACCTCAGGATATTAAACCAGAATATTGCCAGAAAGAGCTGGAACTCATTTTTGATAAAATAGCCGTTGACAATGAAGGAAAAGGCATCCTACAAACGCTGCATCAGCGAAAAGATGGTAGTGTCTTTCCCGTAGAAATTCATTTGCAGACTTTTGATTCCGCTGGTGAACAAATGATCGTTGCCAGTGCTCGTGATGTCTCGGAACATCTAAAGCTTTTAGAGGATACGGCAACCGCTCAGGAAGAAGCTGAAAAAGCAAACATTGCCAAAAGCCGATTTCTGGCAACCATGAGTCACGAACTTAGAACTCCCATGAATTCTTTTTTAGGAATGATTCAATTAATGCAAATGACCGATTTAGATGAAGAGCAAGAAGATTACCTCTCTATGGCAGAACAATCGGCACAAACGTTACTCCAACTTATCAATGAAGTATTAGACTATTCAAAAATTGAGTCGGTTTCCATTCAAATCGAGCATCAGGAAATTAGCATTGAGGATTTATTGACAAAAATAAAGAATTTCCTCCGACCTTACATTGAAGATAAATCTTTGCAATGCCGCATCCTAGCCGCACCAGAAGTTCCTAAATGCGTTCTTGGTGACAGTTTCCGCATCATGCAGGTCTTAAATAATTTACTTAATAATGCTGTAAAGTTCACTAAGAAAGGTAGTATTGAAGTCCTGGTAGAACTTGATCCAACTTTTGAAGGTTCTAAAGAAGCAGAGATTATGTTGAAATGGACGATAACAGATACTGGTGCCGGCATTCCAAAAGATCGACTGGATACTATTTTTCAACCATTTACCCAAGCTGATTCAAGTACTACCAGAGGTTATGGCGGAACCGGATTAGGACTTGCGATCAGCAGAAGCCTTGCCCATCTGATGGGTGGAGAGGTTTGGGCAGAAAGTGAAGAAGGAGTTGGTAGTTCTTTTTACTTTACATGCGTTCTCGAAACCGCTGATTTATGCCAGATTCTATCCCATTCAACAAATTCTGATACAGAAAAAATTACTTCTTACCCTCAAAACCCAAACTTGAGAGTCTTGGTGGTTGATGATCGAAAAGACAGTCAGCGAGTGATACAAGTTCTTGGTAAAAAGAAAAAATGGCAAGTCTCAGCTGCTTCCTCAGGTCAGGAAGCCATCCATTATTTCCAGAGTAATTCTTTTGACATTATCTTTATGGACATTGAAATGCCACAAATGGATGGATATGAGACCGTTTCCCGCCTCCGAGAAATCGAAAGTCTCGAAAAGAGAAGAACAAGCGTACCCATTATTGCACTTACTGCTAATGCTCTGGCTGGCGATCGAGAAAAATGTCTACGCTCCGGAATGAACGATTATCTCAGTAAACCTTATGGTATGACCCAAATAATGGACCAGGTTAGAAAATGGGTACCCATAAAAACCTAGCCTCTTTACGAACAAAGCCGCTTTGCGTCTTTTGAATTGAGCATTTAGAATTGATAAACAAAGAAAGTCTCCGCTTTTTAATAATTTAACGGAGACTTTCTTTCATTCCAATCTATACAATTTTTATTTTCTTATTTTTCTTTTTCTGATGCAACCATCATCATCACCATGCCGACTCCTGTCTGAAACTGCACAGCAATAAAAGAGTCTTTCTCAGGATCAGGAAGTTCTGACACCTTTTCTGGCGGATATAGCTTAATCGGCAATTCTGCCTCTGATGCCCATACAGAAAAAAGACCATTATGCAAGTTTAGGAATTCATTCACCGATGCCGCTGCTAATTCTTCATCATTTTCAACCGGAATCTTTCCATGTTTTTCTGCAAAATCGTAATAGGTTTCATTATCCATAACGATATAAGTAACCAGAGAGAGAGCTCCTTCGGTTCTCTGCCGAAATCCTCTGAAATTTTCAGAAGGGTTTCTGTGATTTTCAATATCTAAAATCGTTCTGTGATCAATAAAACGAACCAAGTTTCTCATAAATAAACTTCCATAGGCTTGAAAAGCTTCGTAATATTTCATTTCCGCCAAATCACATTGCAACTTTATATACGGTGCTAAGAGTTGTTCAGCATCTCCTTTTTTTAGGGCTTCTAATTCTTCCTCTGATAAATTATTTTCTTGTCTGTAATCATTAAGAATTTTTTCCATCTCATCTGAAGTAAATATTCCTTTGTCAATCAACGCTTGAGATAGTCTTGCACCACCTTGAACCTGTTCAGTTAACAATTCTTCCAGTTGCTCTTCTGTTAAAAAACCTTTCCCAATAGCTATCTCACCAAAACGAGCATCGACTTTCTTTTGTGCCTCATTTACTTCCGTTACCTGTGCGGATGTCATGACTCCTTTGTGCATTGCCAATACACCCAGACGTAATCGTATCTCTTTTTCCATATCCATCATTTCTCTTAAGGTTTCTGATGTCAGTAACCCTTTACGAAGTAGATAGTTTCCAAGATATATATTTAACATCTTTCTCCTCCTTCGAACCTAGGAACAGTAGGTTTTAATAATTTTATTCATCACTTCATCTGTCCATGGTTTTTGAACAAAGTCGATGGCTCCGGCATCAATGGCTTCCCTGAGTGTTTCACGATTCCCAACCGATGACAATACAATAATTTTTGCATCAGAATCAGTCTGACATATTTCTTTCAAACTACTAACTCCATCCATCTCCGGCATAACAATATCCATAAAGACTAAAAAAGGCTTCTCTGCACGATATAGCTCTACAGCTTCCTTCCCGTTTATCGCCTCAACAATCTCAAATTCTTTCCAGTTATAATGAAAAAACTGTTTAAGTTGCCTCCTAATTAACAAAGAATCATCACAAATTAAGATTTTTTTCATCATCACACCCTCCTCCATGTCTTCCATTATTTGCACATTCTAAAAATACTACCAAGAACTTATGATTGGGTTCTTGCTTCTCCTTTCATCATTTTAACATTGAAAAGTACTTTTGTCCTCTATTTCTTATAAACTATTTTCCCTTAATCCTTCCTTTTCTATCTTTCCATGATCATTTTGGTGTCATGGATTGTTTTTATTATTTCCTCTAAAAGAGCATCACACTGATCCGCCGGAAATAATTCTCTGCTGAGAATGACCCGCTCCACAAATGCTGCTTTTTTTTCTAACTGACATGCATAGTAAGTGCCTGCTATTCCCTTAATCGAATGAACCGTTCTGCAAATTTCAGAAACATCTTTCATCCTTATTTGTTTTTCTAAAGAATCCTTTTGTTGCACCAAATCATCTAAAAACAATCCATATAACTCCCTAGCTGTTTCTTGATCAATTTCTGCTTCATTCATAAATCGTTCTATATCGATCATAACCATCACTCCCTCGCCCTATTTGCCTGTGTTACTTGTTGAAGTTTCTTTTCCAATGTATGCCTTTTGAACGGTTTTGTTAAGTAATCATCCATCCCGGCCTCCATACATTTTTGTCGCTCACCTTCTAAGGCATGAGCCGTCAAGGCGATTACTAATGTATCCTGATTGAGATTGTCTTTTTTTCGTATCTGCCTCGTTGCTTCATAGCCATCCATAACAGGCATCTGACAATCCATGAGAATCAGTCCATATTTCTTTAGTTTGGATTTTTCAACAGCCTCCTTTCCATTCCTTGCTAATTCCACAGAAAACCCTATTTGCCTCAGTGTTATCATTGCCAATCGTTGATTTGACTCCATATCCTCAACTAAAAGCACTTCTGAATATGTATTGTCAAAAAAAGAAGGCTTTGACGCTGTTCTCCCTTCCATTTTTTCCTGCTTGAATTTACCAATGGCTTTTTCCGTCACCTGCCATAGCTCCCACCGACGAACCGGTTTACTTACTACCCCCTCACAAACGCCTTCCAGCTTTTTGCTTACATTCGATGCCGTTGAAGCAGAAGCAATCAAAATTATTTTAATCCGAGACCATTTTGCTGTATTCTTTATTCGATTTGCCAGGCTAAGCCCTTCGTCGCCCGACTTTTGGTGATTGATAAATATCAGCTCCGGAAGGTCTGATATTTCAAGAGATTCTAGGATCTCTAGCGTTTTTTCTGTTTTCTGCACTTCCCTAACATCGCTATTATATTCTTTTAGGTAAGCAGCAAGTACCAACCGACTTGTATCGTTAGGATCTACTATCATCGCTCGTAGACCTTCACCCATACCGAAAGTTTTCTTCTTTTCTACCCTAGCATCATCATGATATTCAAAAGGTATCGTAAAACTAAACACGCTACCTTTCTGTGGCTCACTATCCAGTTGTATGGTTCCTTCTTGTAATTCAGCTAATTTTTTAGTAATAGCTAGCCCTAATCCAGTTCCACCATGCTGTCTTGTAGCTGTTCCGTCCGCTTGAACAAAAATATCAAATAGTCTTTTCTGATTCTTTAGATTAATGCCAATTCCAGTATCTTTAACAGCAAACTCCAGAAAAATTTTGCTTTCTTTTCTTTCCGCCACCTTCAATTCAATTAATACTTCTCCCTGGTCTGTAAACTTTACCGCATTGCTTACAAGGTTATTGAGCATTTGTTGTATTTTCCCCGTATCTCCCCGAACTGATGTAGGTACTTCCGGATGAATGTACACAATCATTTCTGTTTCTTTTTCCACTGCTTTCAATGAAAAAAGAAAGGCAGCCGATTCCACTACCCGGTGTACATCCATCACTTGATGATCCAGTGTCATTTTTCCGGCTTCAATTTTAGAATAGTCCAAAATATCATTGATCAGATATAATAAGGCATCTGATGCAGTTGCTACTTCTTCTAAGTAAGATTGCTGTTCCTGATCCAGATTCGTTCTACTTAATAAGTCCACAAAACCAATGATAGCATTCATCGGTGTTCGGATTTCATGACTCATATTGGCTAAAAACTGACTTTTTGTCTGATTGGCTTCTTCTGCCTGTTTACGGGCTTCTACCAATTCTTCCTCCCGTAAAATTTTGGTTGTTGCATTACTAAATAATTCTGCAAGAATACCTAACAAGTCAATTTCATTTTGACGCCAGTTTTTTTCTGTCACCACAGATTCAAATCCAATAAACCCGTAACATTGTACATTATTCATTAAAGGAACCGTCACCAGATTGCGTATTTGCTGCTCTTCCATTCTTTTTCTCAGTTTGCTGTTGGATGACAAATATTCCGGACCTGGGATATAAACCTTATCCCCCTCCTGATGGGTTACCACCAAGTCTTCCCAGTACTCCTCCAAACGTTCCTCCGCCCACCCATTTTTTTGAAGTCCCAAACCTGAACGGCGCCACTCATGTGTCATTTTCATGCTATTATTCTGAAAGGAATATCGAATTAAAAAAGCCCGGTCTACTCTTGCAAATACGGCAACAGATGCTAACGCCTGTTCAATTGCATTATCAATATCAATTAGTGTTGTATTGATAAAGGAATTAGATAAGCTAATCATTAAAGACTGAAATTCCAATTGATTATTTAGCTTTTTTTCCAATTCTCTGCGTCTGCTGATTTCTTCTTCAAGCGACATATTCTTCTTGATTTCATTATTTTTATCTTCCATTAGCATCATCCTTTATTCTTTTTCCGGAAGGTTACTGAGTCTAAAAAACTTTTCTTCCGATTCCAAAAATGCACGAACGACCCTTGGATCAAAATGTTTCCCTGTTTCTTTGATGATGACAGCCTTGGCTTCTTCATGACTTCTTTCTTCTTTATAGACACGAATGCTTCTAAGGGCATCATAAACATCTGCTAAGCTAACAATTCTAGCGGCCAATGGAATGTCTTCCCCCTTCAATCCTAAGGGATACCCACTACCATCCCATTTTTCGTGATGTGATCCTGCAATTTCCGCTGCCATGGAAACCGTCATTTGGATGTGTTTGCTGTTACTCCCGTTTTCTTGAACACTCAGCAAGGTGCGTTGTCCAATCACTGTATGCTGCTTCATCTCCTCAAATTCCTCTTCTGTTAACTTTCCGTTTTTTAATAATATTCTATCTTGTATGCCCACCTTTCCCACATCATGCAGAGGGCTGGTGTCATAAATACTCTCGATAAACCGCCTATTAATCACTTGACAAAAATCCTCCTGCTCGGCCAGAACCTCCGCCAGTATCTTGCTATATATCCGAATCCTTTCCAGGTGATCGCCGGTTTCTTTATCTCTTAAGCCTGCAAGCTTTGCTAAACCAAAAATTAAAGTATCTTTTGACTGAAGATTTAATAGCCGTTCGCCTGCTTTCATGCGTAACAACAATTCCTGTTTATTCACCGGTTTTGTCAGATAATCATCTACCCCTATCCTAAATCCTTGCTCAAGATCTGTCTGGTCTCCCTTCGAAGTGATCATAATAATATAGGTGTACGCATTGCTTTCACTATCTCTAATATGCCTTGTAACCTCTGTGCCTGATTTGTTAGGCATTAACCAGTCCGTCAATACAATAGAAGGCTGTTCTTTTTCCCACAACCTGATGGCTTTCAACCCATCCTCCGCTTCTATTGGCTCATAGTCCATTTGTTTAATAAAAGAAACCAATGTCATCCTGGCAATTCGATTATCTTCCGCTATAAGAACTTTCATGATTTGCGCTCCTTTTTATTAAGAAAAGCTCCTGATCCATAAACTAATCTGTTTTTCAAACTTTCCTTTTTCAACCCACAAAGCCTTCACGATCTTTTTCACCGATTCTACATCTTGCTGTTCTGCTACTTCCATAAGTTCCACGGCTTTTTTATTCACCGAAAGTGCGCTTGCATAAGCACTGGCTCCTTTTAAGTTATGAGCTTCTTCCATAATGACCTTCATATTTTCTTTATCCACATCATGGTCCCATTTATCTAATTGTTGATTCAGATCTTCACAAAATGCTTCCAAGACAACAGAAGCCATTTCAAAGTCTTTTTCATACCTTTCCCAGAACGCTTCCGCATCAAAAACCATCGGTTCTTCAAGCTGTAATTCTTTGTTCTTCAGGCTAACATTCTTCCCGGATTCTTGATCCTTCCTTACATATTTCATCACCATTTCCTGAAGTTTTTTGGGCTGAAATGGCTTGGGAAGATGATCATTCATTCCAACTTCTAAGGATTTTTCCCTGTCTGTCGTTGTTGCATTCGCTGTTAGGGCAACAATAGGAATTGTCGAGTAACGTCCTTTTAAGTCGCGTATGCGGCGGGTAGTTTCATAACCATCGATAACGGGCATTTGAATATCCATCAACACTAAATCCACCGGTATTTTCTGAATTTTTTCTATCGCTTCATATCCTTCTTCCGCCTCAATAACTTGATATCCTCTTTTCTCTAATATCATTTTTGCTGCTTTCCGATTGCTCTTGTGGTCATCAACCAGTAGGATACTGATGTTTTTTTCTGATATTTCCTTTTCTTTCCATTTTTCTACGGCTACAATCGGAGTGGTGATTTCTTGCTCTATCCACTTCACTCTTTGCAAGGTAATGATAAAGGTAAAAATAGCTCCATGATGCAACTGACTATCTACCAGAATATCTCCACCCATCATTTCTGCCAATTTTTTAGAAATAGCTAGTCCTAGTCCTGTCCCTTCGTATTTTTTTGAAGTGGATGCATCACCTTGCTCAAATTTACCAAATATTCTTTCCTTCCGATCTTCAGCAATCCCAATACCTGTATCTTCTACAGCAATAGAAAGCCTGCTACTCTTTTCGTCTTGTATTTCTTCCTTGCAGTGTATTTTAATATGTCCTTTTGCCGTAAATTTTATAGCATTTCCAATTAAATTCAAGAGGACTTGCCGTATCCTCATACGATCCCCCTTAAATAGGCGATTCACGTCTTCAGGATACTTCGTACCGATTACCAGTCCTTTTTCCTGAACTTTTTTAGAAACAATTGCAATCATGCGGTCAATCTCCGCTTCCAAGTTAAAGATTTCTTCATTAGCCTCATAATATCCAGCTTCAATTCTGGATAAATCCAAAATATTATTAATAATAGACAAAAGAGAATCGATAGAGTCATTAGCCGTATTAACATACTCTCGCTGCTCTATACTCAAATCCGCGTCTTGCAATAAATAAAGCATGGATACAATCCCATTTAATGGAGTTCTAATTTCATGGCTCATATTTGCTAAAAACTCCGATTTTGCCACATTTGCTTTTTCCGCTTCTTCTCTGGCTACAATTAAATCCATCTCTCTTTTTTTTCTGATCCACACATTCGAAAACAATTCTGCCATAACTTTTAATAATACAATTTCATCTTCTATCCATTTTTTTTCTTTCTTTACACTATCAAACCCAATAAATCCAAGACATTTTTTCTCCATTAAAATCGGAATTGTCAATAAACTCTTTATTGCTTGTTGATTTAATATTTCCTTTAATAAACTTCCTTCCTTCAACTTTTCCACACTCTCTATGTATACGGTTTTTCCTTGTTGATGTTCACGAACCCATCCTTCCATAAAATCTTTACAAGGAATGTTCTGCAAAATGTCTATAGAAGCAGAAATCCCTTCTTTGCACCATTCATGGGTATTGTTCATGATTCCGGCATCAAAATCATATTCAAACACATAGGCTCGATCAACCTCCGTATATTTTCCAGCTTGATACAAGGCTTGATCTATCGCTTCATCTATATTATTGATCGTCACATTCATAAAATCCGTTGCTAAATGCATTAGTAAATACTGGAATCTTATTCTGGCATCCATCGCTTCTTCATATTTTTTTCTTTCCGTTACATTTCGGGAAACTCCTATAATTCCCTGAAGCGTACGGGTTTGACCATAAAACGGCGTCAATAAGGTTTCATAAGGTACTTCTTCATTCCATTGGTTTTCATAAAAAGACTCTGAAAAATGTATTTCTCCCGATTTCATCACCATAAGATCTCTTTCCCGAAAAGCCTTTGCTTTTTCAAAAAGGTGAAGATTTTCATCTGTTTTGCCTATAATTTCATCTGGTAATTTACCTATCAATTTTCCTGCTGCCTGATTCACTAACTGATAAGTTCCTTTATCATCCTTAAAGAAGATAATATCCGGTATGGTATTAATCAATGCCTTCAAGAAGCTTCTTTCATTTTGAAGGGCTGTCTCCATTTCTTTACGCTTTTCACTTTCCAGGCAGGCTCTCATGTTTTGTGCTAACATATCCACAATAGGCGTTAACTCATAGACCAGTTGTTTCGAAAGAAGCTCTGTCTGTGCCAGTATTAAGAAACCAATGTTTTTTAATGGGTATCCATAAAAGTAGTATTCCTCATTTGCTATCACTACTTCTAACTCGTGTCCCTCTATCAATCTTCTTTCAATTTCTAATGTGCCTTTTTGAAACGTCGGGTTATCGGCAGCCCTTCTTGGTAGTGACAGTATCCTTTCCGCTCCCTGTTGCTCCCATTGGTAAAAGCCAATATACACACTTCCTAAGCGATTCAAAAAGGCTCGGGATGATTTTTTAAGAAGCTTTTTCAATTCCTGCTCACCACTCACCGAAAGTGCCAACTCCAATAAAATATGACTCCACACTTGATAATCCATTGTATTAATCCTCCATTAGCCCTACCACAGAAGTCTTGTTATAAAATTCCAAGTAGGTTTTTCCTGTGTTAGCAATTTCCCCTAAGGTTAATGCTCCTATCATGAGTCCTTGGGTTTGAACACATTCCAATTCCTTCTTAAAATCATTTTCTAAGAATAATACTCTCGAAATACAATCAATAAAAACCGTTGCGTATTTTTTCTTTTCCACTTCCCTTAAATAGTTTTGATAAGATTCTTCCGCGCGGAGCCTGGCCTCAGATGCTCCTTCCAAGAGAGACTCGGTATCTCCTGTGAGAACCGAAATAAAGGTGTTTACCGGCACTTCTCCTACACAGATAATGGAACCATCTTCTAATGTTTTTATTGGATCTCTTACAATCATTTCTCCGGCAACTTTCTGAATCCCCAGTGGATATGCTTTAGCCAACTCAAAAAACGCTGTATCAACAAATTTTTTGCCAGATTGCTGTTCAACAATTTCACGATAAACCTCAAAAGCAGGCCTCCAGTTCAAGCTCATGATTCTGTTTTGTTCTGCCTGTGTTACCCTAATCATATCCGTCACTGGTTTCCACCCATGAGCCACTCCTACCCCACTCCTAATATCCACTGAAGCAATAATAGCTACATCTGCTAACAAACCTTCTTTTGTGAAAATACATGGTTTCCTTTCAAAAGACAGGGACCCGGCCCCACCACCGATATAGTTGGGTTCCAGACCAATGCTGTCAAATAAAGCATCTTTCAAATCAGCAATTCGTGTGCTCAGTCCGTCAACATAAACAAACATGGTTTTTTCTTCTAAAGAAGGATTATACAAAGGCTCCATTATTGATTCATATTCCTCTTCCGGATTGCTAAGACCAGTAATCGTCACCACTTCTGATTCCTGAGAAAAACCAATCAAAATCGATCCTTTTTCCATCACCTGACTGCCTTCCAATATTTTAGGAAAAATGCCTCCCCACAGAGATTTATGACACTGCTTCAGTGTTTTTTCCACACTTTCTGCTGTTATCCCGTTTTCGTCACAGCAGAGAATCATTATCGACCGAACCTCCGGATCATCGTTAAACTGATGAATCATCTCACATAAAGCCTTTGCCTCTCCCGTAGTATCGATTAATTTTTTCACCCATGCACGCTCCTTCCTCTTAACCTTATTTCACCACTTCATTAATTTTTTTCACCAATCTCTTCATCCTTCTTGTCAGCGATCTCCCATAGGCAATTTTGAATTTTCGTTACTGATTGAGAAATGGCTTCTTTTTCCTTTTTTTCTACCTGTTTCTCTCCTTCTTCTGCCCATAGAGCGACTGAATGCAATCTAAGATTTGCAGCCACTCCTTTGATGCTGTGCAATTGAGCTTTCACTTCATCAAAATCATCTTTTTCCATTGCTAGCAAAACTGTTTTTGCGCTCTCCAAACACCCTTGAATGCCTTCTTTCAAAAGAGACGATACAAAATCCTTATCAAAACCAGTATCCTTCATTATCTTTTCCAATACTTGCTGTCCAAGATTATCAGGCTTCACTTCTTTACCTGTTTCCTTTTTCACCTGCGTCAAAGCCATATTTTCCTGCAAAAGAGCATTTACCTCATCAAAGTCTATTGGTTTTGATAAATAGGCATCCATACCAGCCGCTAAGCATTTTTCTTCATCTTCCTTCATAGCATGGGCTGTCATTGCTGCAATTCGTGGTTGCTGGATAATATCTAATTTCCGAATCTGTCGAGTAGCTTCCAATCCATCCATTACCGGCATTTGTACATCCATTAATACTAAGTCATAATGATTGCTACGACAAGCTTCTACCGCTTCTTTGCCATTTACGGCTACTTCACAACGCATGCCTCTATTACTCAATAATTGAACAGCTAAGGCGCGGTTAACAGCCTGATCTTCTACCACTAGAACGCTTGATTTTTCATGATCACGTGCCTCCCTAATACTATGCCGAGTGATCAGGTTCTGTTCCTGTTGCCTTTCTTCCTTCTCTTGAAATAGCATAGAAGCAACGGCATCAAGTAAATCTCTTCTTCTCAGAGGTTTTGTCAAATAAGCTTGAAACCCTTTTTCTTTTGCCAGTTGAGCATTATTTGCTGTGACGACAGACGTAATTAAACACAGCGGTATCTCTTTCGTATCTGGAATCGCCTTAAGTGCTATGGCTAAGTCATCTCCACCCATACCGGGCATTTGTTGATCTATCAAAACGCCATGAACATTTTGGTTCTGCCCGGAAAGTTTCAAAAGGATTTCAATCGTTTCACTTCCCCTGCTCGCCTCTGTTACCAAACAACCGGCTTCTTCCAGGTAGTTACGAAACATTTCCCGATTACTGGTCGTATCATCCACAACGACGATATGCTTCCCCTTTAATAGCTGATGATCTACAAGGTTAGGCACTGACGTACTATCTATTTCTAGAGGCAGTGTAACCGTAAAGGTACTCCCTTCTCCCAGAGAGCTTTTCACTGTAATATCACCCTTCATCAGTTGAACTAAATCTCTGGTAATCGTAAGTCCCAACCCACTACCACCGTACTCTCGGGTATTGGAAGGATCCGCCTGGGTAAAGCTATTAAAAAGTGTTTGCTGTGCTTGTTCTGATATGCCTATTCCAGTATCGGTGATCACAATCACCACCCTAGCATTTTTCTTTTTTTTCTCTAAAAGCCGGCATTCTACTGTCACGCTACCAGTAGCGGTGAATTTCACAGCATTGCTAACTAGATTGCTAATAATTTGTCGTATTCTTGTCGGGTCACCCTTTACCTGTCCGGGTAAGTAAGGATGAATATACAGATGAAGTTCTATATTTTTGCTATGAGCACGATGGCTTTGAGGAATAATAGCATCTTCAATTGTCGAACGAAGATCAAACGAAATAGACTCTAATTCCATTTTACCCGACTCAATTTTGCTCACATCTAAAATATCATTTATCAAGATTAATAAGGTTTCACTGGAAGTTTTAATATAATCGATATATTTGCTCTGTTGTTGATCCGTTTCTGTTTCTTCCAGAAGTTGCAAGAATCCTAGAATCCCATTCATTGGAGTCCTGATTTCGTGGCTCATATTGGCTAAAAACTGACTCTTTGCCTTTGTAGCTGCCTGTGCATCCTGACTAGCCTTCTTTAGTTCCTGATTTTTTAGCTCCAGCCTTTTTTCATTTTCCTCTAACTGTTGTTGAGCTTTCTTTTGTTCCATCACATCCATCTGTACGCCAAAGTGACCGGTAATGCGCCCTTTTTCATCGTAGAGACAGGTGTATTCGCCATCAATAATAATCGGTGTTCCATTCATTTTTTGCTCCTTTGTTTCAACATGCCAGCGCCCTTTGTCAAAAAGACCATGCCATATTTCTCTAGCATGATGCAGGTCATGTTGAAACAATTCCCTAACCGTAATACCAAGAAAATCTTCTTCCTTAGCTCCATATTGATCCAGTACGGCCTTATTAACCTTCGTCATTCTTTGATGATCTAATGCATACTCCAAGACTTTATCTTTTTCAATCGTTTCATTCCATTCTATCGGCTCATCAAGCATGCAAAAGAAAAAACCATGAAAAGATTGATTGAAGAACATTTCCAGCTGTTTTTCTCTTTCTCTTAACGTTTTTTCTTTTTCTTTATTTTCTGTTATATCTATGACAAAACCTGTTATTTTATTTGGTTCGCCTTCTGAGTCCCGGATCACTCCAGCCGTTTCCTGAACCCAGAGAATTTCTCCTGTTGTTTTTATGATACGATGCTCATATCTTAAGGATGTCCCTTCTTTAAGTTCTATAACCGGCCGATTCATCCGTGTGACATAGTCCCTGTCCTCTGGATGAACAAATCCCATAAATGCTTCAAAGGTGCCTTCAAAAGTTCCTTTTTCCAGTCCAAATAACGCTTCGCATTCCGGCGACCATTCTAAAGTTGATTTTTGAATGTTGTATTCCCATATTCCTGCTTTGGTAAATAGTTGGGCCTGCGACAGTCGAGATTGATAGTCTTTAAGTTTTTCCTGATAATCAATCCTATCGGTTATATCACGGGCAACGGCATATATTAATTCACCTTCCGGCCGACTTCTCCATTCAATCCATCGGTAAGAGCCATCCGCCGAACGATATCTGTTTTCAAATTTAACCACCTCTCGCTGATTCGAAAGGTCTTGAATCGCTTCTAAGGTTTTCTCCATATCATCAGGATGAACAAAGTCTAGAAATAATTTTCCTTCCAGTTTCTCTTTCGGATAACCCAGCACTTTCCCCCATTCCGGGTTAAGGCGAACAAATTCTCCCTTTACATTTGCAATACATAAAAGGTCTAAACTACTCTCAAAATATCGGTCCAGTTCTTTTTGTTTTTGGGATGCCTGCTCTTCCGCTTCTTTTAGTGGTGTTTGATCCATTAAATAGCCACGTCTTTCAACTACTTCACCATTTTGATTCACAATGCACTGAGTCTGATCATAAAACCAGCGGTAAGCACCACCCTTTGTTTTCAACCGATAGATTTGCTGATAGGAATTACTTCCCTTTTCTGTGTGTTTAACCACTTCCTTCTTAGCTTCTTCATAATCTTTCGGATGTACAATAGACGCATACTCAAATGTATCTGAGGTCATTTCTTCCGCTGTATACCCTAGAATTTCCAGCACATTGGGTGATACTCACATCACCCGATCCATGTTTTCCGGACTCCAGGTAATCGTAAAAACAGGACCAGCCATAAATAGATCCTGTTGATTCCTCAATTGGTTCATAGCCTTTTCCCTATCTAAAAAAAGCCCTGTCTGATTAGCGTAAAACAATGCCATCTCTTGGTTCATAAAAGATTTATCCGCTGCCATCAGTACCGTAAAATCACCGATTAACTTTTCTTTTTTCTTTATGTTAATGACAGTTACTTGCCCAATCTGAAATTTTTTTTCCAAAAGCCCCAAAATAGCTTCAGGAATCATTTCTCCCGAAAGTTCTTTTAGATTTTGAAAAGAGGTGATCGTACTTTTGCTAATTTTCTTCTGACGGACAGGATCGTAAGCCCATTTTCTGCCAATCAGATTAAAACCTAATATTTGAGACGCTTTCGTTACATTTTTTGAAATTCCAGCAATGGCCATGGTTGTAAACTCTTTACCATTTTCATCAAACAAATGAAAAGCTACATAGGATGCTCCTGTAATCACCTTCATGTCTTCCACCAATTGTTGATGATCAATGGTTCCTTCTTCTTCCAGAAATCGATTAGTAGACTCCAGAATCGTTTGTAGGTTTTCTTTTTCCTTTTGCTGAATGGTAATATCATGGAAAAGAACAGAAAAGTATCCGGGCTCATCGCTATAGGCCGTAACGCTATACCACCTGCCCAAGGGTTGCGAATACTGCTTGAAATACTGCTTCTTTCCCGTCTGTGCTACATCACCAAAAGCATCAATCCAGTTAAAGGAGCCAGTAACAATACTTGGCATCACCTCTCTTACTCGCCTACCAAGGATATCCTCCCTCCTCAAACCAGTCATTTCCTCAAAAGCAGGATTTACCTGTAAAAAGACATAATCAACAGGCTTTCCTTGCTGATCAACAATAATCTGATGATAGGCGTATGCTTCTGGCAAATTTATTAGCCAATCTTTATCTGAATAGTTCCCCTTGCTCATTCCATCCCATCCTTCCTTAACGCAAGCCTAACCTGTTTTTTGGGCTAACAGATTCTTTTTTCTAATCGTTTAACCAACGATAATAAATCGTCATGCTGCATTGGCAAACTCCAGGACATGCAGGACATTGAGCCGCAATACCAACTTTATGTTTTCGGTAAAATCCTTCGTAGACTTTCCAGGTCTTAAATCCTTGAGAATGCATTAGTGGTTCAACGGCCGGATTATTAGGGTTATTCCAAGCTTGTAAAAAGACAGCACTCACCTTACCCTTTAGTTCTTCCAGTACTTTTTCCATCAGCTTTCGGCCAATGCCTTTTTTCTGAAAGCCTTGATCTACTACCAACAGGTTAATGCTTCCTACCAGATGACCTCCAACAGCAAAGGTGAGCCGCTTTTCAAAATGTTTAACGGCTCCTTCTACCAAAACAGCTTCTTCCAGGGGACACATCCTAAAAGCAACAAATCCAGCGATTTCTCCTTCATATGTAGCAACAAAAACAACGGAACGATTTAAAGTATCCTCCAGTTCCTTTACACATTTATAGCCGGAACCTCTGTTAATTTGAACAATTTTTAATAAATCCCATATATGTGCTTCCTGACAGTATGTTTGGATTTTTACCATTTCCTAACCACCCCTTTAATTTCTTTTATCCCTTTCACTGTTTTTGATTCTAGAATTATTACCTTCCCTTATATTTTTCATATTTTTCAATATTCATACCCAAATTATTTTTATTTACATAAAAAAACGTCATTCCCAATTGATTCATTATCAGGAATAACGTTTTGTTTACTATCCTATCTTTTCTTGTCTTTCGTCTTAAAACAGTGGTAGTTTCTCGATGGAATTACTACTCTGCATACTTCCCCACACCAGCTGCTACCATTTCTTCCACAGCCTCTTTTGTATATACTCTAAAGCTAAACCCTTCATTCTGGTGTGTTTCAATATAATAATTTTCCTCATTGGTAGGGAAAAACGTCAACATAAAATTACCTTCTACCCAGCTACCTCTTTGTCGATAATAGTCTAGCGCCGGTTCCACTTTTTCCCAGCCAAACCTGCTGGCTAATACCTCTCCTGCTCTTATAAGCGTCGCATCCGTTGCTGAACTTTTTGTATACACAACAAACACTTCCTGAGGGTTTGGAGCGTATCCAAAATAGGTGATCTGGATGCCTTTATCCGCAAATTCTATGTCCTCTGCGTATAGCGTAGGAGTGTACTCCTCAGCTTCGAGATCTCGATGAGCAGGAAGTTGAAACCCTTTGTACTCTCCATGAACTTCAAAGGATATTTCTCTCGGCTGAGGTATTTCCTCAACATCTGTTTCTGATTTTTCAGCGATGCCAATCCTATGCTTTCCATCGTTTGATTGATTCGGTCCTTCATAAGCAACGACATAGCCTAAGGCTTCTCCTACAAAACGAAGTGGCACATAAATTCTGCCATTAATAATATCTGCCGTTGTATCCATTGTAATGGTCCCTGTTGGTGTCTGGACTGTTCTTTCTCCGACGACAATTTTGATCGCACCATTATCAATCAGTGCCGTTCTGTTTTCTCCATCCCATTGAATTTCATGACCCAGGCCTGAAGACACAGATCGAAGCGGGATCATCGTCCGACTCTGATGATCAATAAATGGATATCCTGATTCCTCCGTAAAACGAATCGGTCCTTCTTCCGTCATAATAACAAAATCTCCGCCAGTTGCGTAAGCTGATACGCTTACTAGTAGCACTATTAGAAGCGCTATCCCTATTCTTTTTTTCATCATCCATCTCCTCCATTCACTATTTTATTAAGTTATTCATGACTCATCTCAATAACAACGGTTCTGGTTTCAGCGATCCAGTCTACTTCTGCACCAAGGCTCTCGGCAATAAACCGTACCGACACCATTGTTCGTCCCTCTATAATGGTTCCAGGTGCTTCTAGGGGTATGCTTACCCCGTTTACCGTAGCCTCCGCCTGACCTATGGATAATCCTATTTCTGCATCTTCCGTAGTAGCAAAAGCTGTTCTGGTTTCTGAATTCCATTCCAGTTCTACCTGTAATTCTTCGAAGATTGCTCTTAAAGGCACCAAGGTTCTTCCGTTGATGACAACCGGTGCTACTTCCATATCAAGGGGTTTATTATTAACCATCACTTGAATTTGATCAGCATATGAAGCTGCACCGCTACTACCAATAGCATCGCTATCATCATAAACAGTCAACACTGTATTGAGCTTTCTTCCTGGCGATGTCAGCATCTTACCATTAGCATACAGCGCCGAAGAAGCACCACCATCCAGATTAGTTGCTGCATAACAGCCTAGGGATTTCATTACTTCCGCTAACTCCGTCATCCTTATACCTGAACCTGTAACCATTACAACCTGACCATTCGGACGAAAACCTATAGCGGATCGTTGTGCCGGATTCCGGTTTATTCTATCCTGAGTAAACTGACCGCTGTCCGGGTCATAGACAATGATTCCATCTTTCATCAAGAGTGGACCGGCTTCTATCATGGTTTCAATGTTTTCCTTTGAAAAAGCTTCGCCACGATCAATGATAATTTCCCCATCAAAGGTTACGGCAAAGGATCCCCGGTTAATGGTCGCACCACTGTTAATCATCTCTCCATCTTTAATGATGTAACCCCAAGGAACAATTGCTGATTCATCATCGGCGTAAGCATCAAAATAATTTCCATTGATGGCTGCTATCGGTTGGTTTCTGTCAAGGATGCTTTGAAAAGATTCCCAACCAACCCGTTGATCTTTTCCTTTTGCAACATCAAATCGGACATTCGGATTATTCGCATCAATCGTTACCACATTAACCGTTTTTCCCATTACTTCCATTCTTTCGCTCTGTATACTTCCAGATGCTGCTCCTGCTGTTTTCATACTGACGAATACTAATAAAAGAATCGTTATAAGTGCTAGGATATTCTTTTTGCAATTCCGAAAACTTTGTTTTTCTTGCTGTTTTTTCTTCAAACAGATCACCCCTGAGTCTATTAAATTTCTCTACAAACCCTCCATCAATCCTTCTAATCGCTTTCTGCGTTGATCTGTTGCTTCCTCATCAATCTCAATGGTGATAACATCCCCTTCATCCACCAAATTAGGAAGAACATTCCTTGGAACATTAGCAAAATCTCCGTTGTCTAACTCTACTACAGCATATTCTCCTTCCAATCGATCGATGATTACCTTCATCCTCTGTCACATCCTTTATCAATTTTCAATTTTATCATTATTATACACGAAAAAAGATTGGCTTTACAGCAAAATTTCTGTTTCATCATCGATAGTAAGGCTTCTCACTGTTTTCTCCAACTGCTCTTTTGAAATTGGTTTGCCAAGAAAATAATCCATGCCAGCTTCCATGCATTCCTGCCGATCTTCCGGCATTACTTTCGCCGTCACAGCCACAATTGGTATGTGCTGTCCTGTTCCTTTTTCCTTTTCCCGAATCTGACGTGTCGCTTCATACCCATTCATCACCGGCATCTGACAATCCATGAGAATTAGGTGATAATCCTGGCTATTCACTTTCTCCAATGCTTCTTTTCCATTAGCAGCCATGGATACGCTGCATCCCATTCGTTGTAAAACCATCTGTAACATAACTCGTCCTACGTAATCGTCGTCTACCACTAGTATATGCGCTTTACTAAGATCTTTTTCAGCATGATCATACTCTCTCGAATCAGTTCCTTGTATATCCTGATCTGTCTCCTCTACCACACCCATTTCACATAGAAGACGAAACTCACTTCCTTTTCCCGGAGTACTTTCAACCGTCAGCATTCCATTTATCATTTTTGCCTGTTCTTTGGCTGAAGCAAGTCCCAAACCTAAGCCACCAAACTCCCTGTTATCCGACTCGTCTACCTGGCTGAAAAATTGAAAGATATATTCCAGTTTTTCTGGGGGAATGCCAATTCCTGTGTCTTTTACCTGAAATTGAACCCCTACGCGCCCTAACCCTGTATCATCAGCATCTTTTTGAGTAATCGTATCTTTTTGAGCAATAATCTGAACCATTCCTCGATTAGCAAACTTCACAGCATTCCCCATCAGATTGCCCAGGATTTGTTTTAACTTAAACCTATCCCCTACTAGCTTTTTTGGAAGAGACTCCTTTCTTTTCACACTAACTACCAGCCCCTTCTGATGGCCGGTATTCTGGTGCAACTCTTTGACTTCCTGCAAAAGTTCATCAAGATCAAAGGGTTCTTCTATTGTTTTTTGTGTGCCTTTTTCCAGACCAGTGTAGTTTAGTATTTCTTCCACAATGGTAGTAAGCGACTTGGAGGATTGAAGGGCATAATTCACATATTGTTGTTGTTCTTCTGTAGCCTGGGTATTTTGCAGAATTTGCAAAAATCCCATAAGGCTATTTAACGGTGTGCGAAGTTCATGACTCATGTTGGCGAGAAACTGGGTTTTTGTCCGATTTGCCACCTCTGCATCTTCTTTTGCTTCTATCAGTTGCTGATTAGCTATTGATAATTCTTTATTGGAGGCCGTCACCTTTTTTTCATTTTCTTTCAGCCTTAAAAACCATACCTCTGCCTGATCAAGGACCAGATTCAACAGTGTACGGGTTCCATAAAATGCATCCCTCACCACCGGTAACCGATAAGTAAGATTGCTTTCCATATCAATTCTTTTAATGTCATTATCCAGTTGTAGCAGAGGCAAAAGAACGGTTTTACGCTGCCGACTCATAAGAAAGAGTACCGCCATTACGGTGAAAAGCACGACAACTGCCAGGATTATCATCAATTGAGTTTCATTCTCTTTATACTCTCTTTCCGGTATAAATCCAACTACCTTCCAGTTTGTACCTGTCACATTTTTGGAAACAGCTATGCCTTTTTCCCTGTCTATCTCTACCTGGTAAAGCCCCTCCAAATCCTGACTCATCTGCTCATATAACGCGGGACTTACATGCTGGATATGCTGAAGTGTCGGCTGCTGATCCCTCTGATTTTCCGAATGAGCCAAAATAGTACCATCACCATCCAACAGGAAGGCATATCCATGGTCAGAAATGCGCTGCTGATGAATATAGGCAATCATTTCCTCAATAGTAATATCTCCGGCGACAACTCCTTTTAATTCTCCATCACGACCATAAACCGGCTTGGCAATTGTCATAATATAGTGATCTTCTGAAGCGTTGAGAAATACATTGGTTTGTATCCGACCTTCCTGTTCAACCGCTTCTTGATACCAGGAACGGGTCCGAAGATCAAAGCCTTCCGGAGGAATCCATCCGCTGGCATTGATCATCTGATTTTCCGGTGTCCCAAAGTAAAGAGAAAAAAAGGCTTCTTGCCTTTTCATTTGCTGTTTCAGCAACTCCAGTATATGTTCTTCCTCTTCCGCTAGTCGAAGGTAAGCCGTTGAACTTTCTACCACTTCCCCTTTTACGTCCAACCATCCTTCGATGGCTTTAGCCGTATTTTGACTGACTAACTGCAGATTTTCTTCTGTCATTTCCTTCAGTATTTCTCCCGCAGAATAAAACTGGATCATAAAGCCTAAAGACACAATGATCACCAATGCCCACCCGATATATTGAAATTGTTTCAGTGTTTTTTCCATCGCAGATCCCGTCCTTCTTTCCTAGGCATAACTCTTAGGACTATTCTACCACGCTCAGCAGTTTTGAACAATTGATATTTTAGAATGTTTTGTATTTTTAAGCGAAGCAAAACTTCATAACCTCTGGAATCTTTGAGCATCGGATCTGTACAAAAAAGAGAGAGACAGCAATTGTCTCTCTTTAGAAGTATATTTCTTTTTAATATTGAAATTTTTCAACATTCTTTTTCATTTCATTAGCAATTTCTGCTAGTCTTTCACTGGCATTTGCTATTTCTTGAATCGTTGCCGTTTGTTCTGCAATACTTTTAATCATCTGACTGGCATTCTCAATTTTCTCTGTACTTTCGTTAGTCTTTACAATCGTTTGATGTACTTTTTCTACTGATTTATTATTAGTGTCCGTCTTTTCTACCAGCTCAGTTAATATTTTAGACCCCTCTTCCTTCAGTACAGTTACCTCATTAGTGGAAATATTTAAGACATCGGTAAGACATCGGGGTCAGGCTTGAATAATTTACTTGCTTAATTTTCTTTGTTTTTAGATGAATCACCGGATTTTGATCGTGCACCTATTTTATTCACTGCTTAGATTGTATGGTTTTCTTCTCATTGCATGTGTGTTTCCTTTTTTTCATCCTTTGTTTTAGTTATTCTATGGTAGTTTGCTTCAGAGTAGTGGATCCTTCGTTCTCTTGCCGTTAAAATCACCTCAATCAATGATCTTCTATAAACCGATCATTCATCATCCGTAAGTAAATTATTCAAGCCTGACCCCATCTTTTTCATCTTTTTGTCTTTAAACGCACAAAAAGACCATTCATCATTTCTGAGAATGGTCTTTTACAATAGCTGGCGCGGCATGAAGGACTCGAACCTTCAACCTACTGATTCGAAGTCAGGTACTCTATCCAATTGAGCTAATGCCGCATAAAAAATGGAGCGGAAGACGAGATTCGAACTCGCGACCCTCGCCTTGGCAAGGCGATGCTCTACCACTGAGCCACTTCCGCTGATTGTGGCAATAATACACCACAATGATGGCTGGGATAGCAGGACTCGAACCTGCGAATGACGGAGTCAAAGTCCGTTGCCTTACCGACTTGGCTATATCCCAAAGATGGGGTGGATGATGGGATTCGAACCCACGAATGCAGGAGCCACAATCCTGTGTCTTAACCACTTGACTACACCCACCATGTTAAGTTTGCCCAAGCTTATTAGCTCGACCCTATGGCGTGCCCACAGGGATTCGAACCCCGGACCCACGGCTTAGAAGGCCGTTGCTCTGTCCAGCTGAGCTATGGGCACAGATTCATTGGAGCGGGTGAAGGGAATCGAACCCTCGCGATCAGCTTGGAAGGCTGAAGTTCTACCACTGAACTACACCCGCAAGATCTGTTTTTGTTTTGCCACGTCTTATAATTTACCATCTTATTACACTTTTGTCAAGCAGAAATTGTAATAAACTCGCTCGATAATGGATTATTAAGGTCTAAGCGCAGACAGGTAGGTTGATCGTTTATTCTTGGTTCTGTGGCACTACCTGGATTCACTAAATAAATCCCACTTTCCTGAACTAAAGTAGGCACATGAGTGTGACCAAATACAGCGATCGTACATGCTGATTCCAAAGCTTTATAATAAAGGCGCTGCAGGTTTGTCTTAACACCGTATCGATGCCCATGACAAAGCAATATGGTGTGTTGGTGAAGTTTTATTATTTTTTCTGTTGGCAAGTCCAGCTCTCTGTCACAATTACCAGCAACGGCCATTATATTTTGTTTTACTGATGGGGCTACACTACTGATATCATGATAATAATCGCCTGTATGCAAAATCTTTTCACAATCTTTCAATGCATCCAATGCTTTCTTTAGCTGTCCAATATCCCCGTGAGTATCTCCTAATATACCTATCTTCATAAGTTACTCCTTGAAATGCTCTGTTAACATTTTTTTTAGATTTTCTAATGCCTTTGAACGATGACTAATCCGGTTTTTTATTTCAGGTTCTAGTTGCCCAAAGGTTTTTTGATATTCCGGCACATAAAACATCGGATCATAGCCAAATCCATTTTCTCCTGTTTCTTCAAAATCGATATAGCCTTCTACCTCTCCTCTTGTTACTAATACCTCTTCATTAGGAAAAGCAACGGCTATGGCGCATACAAATCGGCCACTTCTTTTTTCAATAGGTACTCCCTGTAACTCATTTAACAGTTTTTCCTTATTGGTACGGTCTGTTGCGCCTTCGCCTGCATACCGGGCTGAATGAATCCCCGGTCTTCCATCTAAGGCATCTACTTCCAAGCCTGAATCATCGGCTAAAGCAATGGTATTTGTTTCTTCGCAAACGACCATGGCTTTGATTAGAGCATTTTCTTCAAAGCTAGCCCCTGTTTCTTCAATCTCCATATTTTCTAAACCAACTTCTTTCATGGATACCACTTCGATAGGAAAATCTTCCAACATTTTTTTTATTTCCAATAATTTATGTGGATTGCCTGTTGCAATAACCGCCTTTGCTTTTTCTTGTTCCATGGGTGCCTCCTATGCTTTTATTTTCTCGGAATAAATCTCCGTAATAATACGTTTTTGCTCCTGGATTAGCTGTTCAATTCCTTTTTTACCAAGATCGATCATCTGATACATTTGATCTAGGCTAAAGGTAGCCTCTTCTCCTGAACCTTGAATTTCTACCAGTTCTTCTGCTTCCGTCATCACCAGATTCATATCCACGGCTGCTGTGGAATCTTCTTCATAACAGAGGTCTAGTAAAGCTTTCTCTTTCACGATTCCTACGCTGACAGCTGCCAGGTAATGATTGATTGGTATTTCTTTAATCTGTTTGTTTTCTCTCATTTTTATTAAGGTTTCCATCAAAGCAACAAAGGCTCCTGTAATGGATGCGGTTCTTGTCCCACCGTCTGCTTGTATCACATCACAATCAATCCATATGGTCCGCTCTCCAATTGTTTTCAGATCCACTACAGAGCGAAGCGCTCGTCCAATTAATCGTTGTATTTCCTGCGTTCGTCCTTCTACTTTTCCTTTGCTAGATTCTCTGATTTTTCGTGTATGTGTTGCACTTGGAAGCATGGAGTATTCGGCGGTAATCCATCCTTTTCCGCTTCCTTTCAAAAATGGTGGAACTTTCTCTTCCATAAAGGCGGTGCATATTACTTTCGTATTCCCCATTGTTACCAAAACAGAGCCGGATGCATATTTTGTATAGTTTCTTTCAAAGGTAATTGGTCGTAGCTGATCTGTTTTTCTTCCGTCAATTCTCATAATGGTCTCCCTTCAACTCTTTATTATCTTTTCATTTTTGTAAAATAACCGCCTTTAATGGCGCGGGCATCTGTTACAGTGACAAATGCGGTAGCATCGTGCTGATCCAAAATACGATGAAGTTTTGCCAGGTTTTTTCGTTGTATGGTCACATTTAACAAATGGTTAATCCCGTAACGTCCATTTCCTTCTACTACAGTAACACCAAATCCTGCTTCCCGGATGCTATCCACAAGGTTCATCGCCTTTTTATACGTAATTACCTGGACAATTAAATCTCCTAAGGCCATTCGTTCTTCCAATATTATACCAACATATCCACCAGATGCAAATCCCAATGCATAGGCAATTACGTTAAAGGGATCATCCAGGTTGTCCAGCACTCTTCCAATGGCAACAATCCAAATAATCACTTCAATAAAACCAATTAAAAAAGCTTCCAGTCTTCTCCCTCTCATTGACATAATAGTTCTTACTGTAGCCATACTCATATCCGCTGTTTTTGCTGTAAAGATTAATAAATACCCTAATACTAGTTCCATCGTAGCCCTCCTTCTTCGATTGCCAAAATATCAGACCACAAACGGTAGTCTATCGTTTGTGGTCTTTGTGTTTATTTGTTATCTTATTTCAGAGAGGTGTGTTCCTGTTTCTTCCACATACCGAATTACAGCATTTCTGATGCCTTCTGCCGCTCTTTTTCTATATTGAGTGGTCGCCAATAACTTTTCTTCTTCAGGATTTGTGAGAAAGCCAATCTCTGTAATAATGGCTGGCATATTGGTTTCTCTAAGAACGTAAAGGCGGTCTCTCGCATTAATTCGATGGCTTGATGCATTAAGGGTTCGCACCATTTCTTCCTGAAATATTTCTGCCAAGCGTAGGTTATCCCGAAAATCTGTAGGGCTGTTTTCACTTGGATAGTAAAGGGTTTCCACACCCTTTATATCTGATCTTGGTGCTGCATTAGCATGTACACTGACAAAGAGATGTGCATTCATCTGATTAGAAATAGATGCCCGATCTTGTAAAGATACAAACGTATCGTCCCTTCGTATCATATAGGTTCTAAAGCCGGCTTCCTGTAGGAGTTTTTCTGCTTCCAGCGCTACTTCCAAAACAACTTCTTTTTCTGTCATACCTAAGGTGGGCGATGTCGCTCCGGGATCTTTACCTCCATGACCAGGATCAATAACGATGAGTCTTTCTCGATAGCGAAGGTCACGGTTCGTAAACTCCAAGGATAAATTCCTTGTGCTTTTTATCCCAGGACTTCTTATTTCTACACCTGGTTTTACGTGCACATTGGCAATCAATTTATCGCCATCCGTATTTTCTGTGATTTGAATATATTCAATCAACGGATCATCTACATCCAGTAATTCAAAAGGTATATCCATATTATCCTTGGGCATTATCAGTTTTACAATGCCTGCTGATTCATCTACTTCCAATTCGTAGTCTACTGCTTTATCTCCAAAAAAGGTTAGGTGAGCTGAAGTCCAGCCAGTTTCTACATAGCGATAGCCTTCATCCGGTTTTCCTTCTAAATGAACCACTAAGCGGCCGTTCTGTTTATCAAAATAAAGATCATCCATATCGGGTACTTTGTTTAGGTCAATCACCGTACGAACAATTTTATCGTCCGGATCATAATGATGGTCTGGCGTGAATTCAGAAACTCTTACCCGATCAGCTACCCTTCCCCCAACATTAAAGTCCGGAAAATGATGACCCGGGTTAAGTACGGAATCCATTGTGTCAATGACCAACCGATGAGGACTATCCAGCTTCATCAGATTATATTGATGGGCGTTACTTCCGGCAATCACTACTACTTCTTTTGCATTATACCGTTCAAATCTGACATCTTCCACATAATGAATTAGGCGTATCACCATTTCGCCTGTATCTTCATCGTATCGAACATCATGACCAATCTCATTTTTCATGTCTAATACCAGTCGGGTTACCCAGGGTGTTCTTTCAAACTGAGATGAACGCACCCCACTAATATAAGCATTGCTTGGCGCTGTCACTTTTACCGTTTTATCTTCTTGCACTGCATCCGATCCATCCATGCTCAGGCGGGTATGATTCAGATCAAAGACCAGCCGCTGAGGGTTCATCAACTGGGCTGTATTAAAAGTAACTTCTTCTCCTGTTTTTAAACGTATCTCCGGCATTCCCTCAACTATTTTTATGCTAATATCTTTTAATAGCACTTCATCCCCTATTGGTGCTTCTTCCAAAAGACTTTCTTCATAAGTTTTCTCTTCTTCATCCGGCCTTAAGGTGGATTCTTCTACTTCTGATGTGTCTTCCGGCTCCGATGTTTCTTCTGTTTCTTCTGTTTCTTCTTTTTCAGGCGAGGTAATAACAACCCTTCTATTTTCTTCATCCCAACCAACGTCTAAGCCCAGTTCCTGACCTACAAAAGCAACAGGAACCATCGTTCTTCCCCGTTCCTGATACGTAACAATTTTTGCCGGAACCTGACTGGGAAGTATTTTTTTCTCTCCATTTACTTCGACATTGGCGCTATCAATTGTCAGGTTGATCTCTTTTTCTTCTGTTTCTATTCTTACCTGTCTTTTTTCTCCATCCCAACTTACAGTGGCACCAGTTTTTTCAGCGATAACCGCCACGGGTACCAATGTTCTGTATTGTTCCTGATGTTGCAATAAGACCGGTGGTACATCGGACGCTATTGCTTCTCCGTCCATGGTCATTTGAACAACAGGAATGTCAACCATTTTTTCATCTACTTCAGCTCTTATTGTTGGTACGTCGGCAAAGGCAGGCATCGATACAAAAAATATCAATAGCGCTAATAACCCTAACCCTACCTTTCGTTTTCTTTTCATGCGAACGCCTCCCGGCATATAATTATTTCTATTCTTTCGACTCCATATTCTTATTATATATCACTCTGAATCCGCTTATGTCAATGGGACAAAAGGGAATGTAATCACAATGTAACGTGGATATTAAAGTACCCGATACAATTCGTCTGCTTCCGGTTCTTTTAAGGTTAGCGTTTTTCCTTCAACCAGAATTCTTCTTTCTTTTTCTATCATCTTACCAATAACGGTAGTGTGGATTTTTTGTGTTCTCAAAGTTTCAATTAAATTGTTTAATTTCTCTGGATGTATGGTCATTATCATCACGCCACTGGAAATCAGACGGTATGCATCAATCTCAAAATAATGACAAATAGCTTTCGTTGACTCCAAAACCGGAATGTTACTCTGCTCTACTTCAAGCCCAAGTTGTGAAGCTTCCGCTAACTCCCAAAGCGCTCCCATGACACCACCTTCTGTTGCATCATGCATCGCACTTACTCCTAGCTCTCCAGCCAATAGTCCTTCCGGAACAACGCTTATTTGATGTTTTAGTTCTTTTGCTTCGTCAAGAAGGTTTTTATTCAGGTAACAAGAAAGTTCTTCTTCTTTATCATGCGCTAGTATCGCTGTTCCTTCTAGTCCTGCATATTTAGTCATCACCACAATATCTCCTGCTTTGGCGCCTCCTGTTTTGATTAACTTTTCCCGGTGTTGTCTTCCTATGGCAACGGTGCTAATGATCGTCTGATTAACCGTATCGGTAATTTCAGTGTGTCCACCCATTATTTGAACTGACAGGCTTTCCGCTGTTTTTACAGCATCTTGCATCATTTTCTCCAGTTCTATTTCCGTTGTCTTCGAGGGAGCTAACACCGTTAACATCACACCTATGGGTTCAGCACCGTTGGAAGCAATATCATTACAGGCGATATGAATCGCTAAGCTTCCTATATCTGTAACAGCTCCGGTGATAGGATCTGTACTGATCACACATAGCTGATTTTCCAAATCTACTACTGCACAATCTTCTCCAATTCCAGCGCCGACCAATACTTCTTTTCGAATGTTTTTTACATTGCCGATAATTTTTTCCCTTAAAAAATCTGTCGGAACCTTTCCTATTTTCATCACTTACTTCCTCTCCTAAGAATGTTCGTTTCGTATAGCTTGATAGCGGAACAACATTTTTTCTAGTTGCCATGCGATGATTCCAAGCGCAAACAAACTCCCCATAGCGTAAAGACCTATTTTAATGGCTGTATTGATAAAAAATGATTCTGGTAGTAGTTGAATCAACACATGATGCTGAGGATTAAGAATCCATAAATCATTGTCAAATAATAACAGGTGAAAGTAGGTAAAATACTTGGTGAAATCAAGCCATATTAAAAGTCCTAACAGGATCATCATATCCACGTTTGCTAGTCCTGTAAAAAACAAAGTACGCAAAACACGATTTTTCCATTTATTATCTTGATAAACCACCCATGCCAGTAACAACAGCAACCCTATTATCGAAATATTTCGTAATAATCTGGCTGAATCATAAAGTTCTAACACGTCTATCATGTGCAATCGTTCCCGCTCATCAAAAAGTGGCTGATAGATCCCACCTTTAACCGCCATGGTCTGAAAGTCTTCTTTTTCTCCCTGAAGATACAAAATAATTTCTTCTGCTGTGTGTTTTAAGTTTTCACGATCCATCCCTGCCTGTGGCACCCAGTCTTGTTTCTCAAATTCCGTCATATAATGTTCCACATCATAAGAAACATATTCTAGGGCTGTAACCCAGGCTACCACTGTAAGAAAAATGCCCATTAGCAGATAAATGATCCTTGTTTTCCATTTCATCCTTTTTTCCTCCGTAGTTTAATGAATCAGGCAGGCTAATACCTCTTCCTTTAATTGAATATAGGCTGGTTCTGTAAAAGAGTTTATCTTCCTCGGTCGTTTTAGGTCCACTCGAAATTCAGCTCTTATTCGGGCCGGTCGGTTCGTAAGCACGTATATCCGGTCTGATAGCAACAATGCTTCATCCACATCGTGAGTGATTAATAGCACTGAGGATTCTATCTCTTCCATTACGCCCATTAACCATTGCTGCATTTTCTGCCTGGTTAACGCATCCAGCCCTCCAAAGGGTTCATCTAATAACATAATGTCTTTTGTAAACAAAAGTGTTCTTAAAAGTGCTGCTCGTTGTCTCATGCCACCGGATAACTGTCCTGGATAATATTTTTCAAATCCTTCAAGGCCAAATAAAGAAAAGTAAGGCATTGCTTTTGCATAAGCTTGTCTCCGGGAATAATCTTTTAAGAATAGTGGCAAGCAAACATTGTCCAAAATAGATTTCCATGGAAGTAGTAAATCTTTCTGATGCATAAAACTTACCCGTCCTGTCACTCCAGTATATGGCTGATGATCAATCAACACCTCTCCCCCATCTGGTCTGAGAATTCCCGCAATAATACTAAAAAGAGTACTTTTGCCACAACCACTAGGGCCTAAAATTGTTACAAATTCTTTGCGATTTAGATGCAAGGAGATATCTTCTAAGGTGTGCAATTCCGTAAAGGTTTTTTGAATATGACTGACTTCTAAAATTCTATCCAAGTGAAGCCGCCTCCCAGCCTGAAAATATTTTACTGATCAAGAACCTCTTCATGCTTTCTGGTATGATGTTGCCATGGCATCATCTTTTTTTCAATGATTTGTATGATTTTAAGCACCATAATGCTAAGCAGCACAATAACTGTAATCACCGCAAAAACCTGATCCGTAGCAAAGGATTGCCGAACTCGAAGCATGTACACGCCCAACCCCATACGACCACCAATCCATTCACCTATTACCGCCCCCATAATGCTGTAAGTGCCAGAAATTTTGAGTCCCGAAAACAAGGATGGCATTGCGGTTGGAAGTTTTACCCACCGATATTGTTGCCATGGGGTTGCATCCATTGCCTGCATTAGATCCATCAACTCCCGATCTACGCCTGCCAACCCTTCCATTAAACTGATGGTTATCGGAAAAAAACATACCAAAACGACAATCAGTACTTTTGGAAGCATTCCAAAGCCGAACCACATAGCAAATAAAGGGGCTAATACAATAATAGGTACTGTTTGAGAAGTCACCAGGTAAGGATATAGCGTTTTTCTAAGTAAGGGCATAAAATCCAATATTACTGCCAATAAAAATCCAAGCAAAATGGCTACCATAAAACCGATCAGTGCCTGTAACAGTGTTACTCTTGCATGTTGCCAAAGCAATGGAGCATTTTGGATGATTGCCATGATAATACGACTGGGTGCTGGCAGCAAGTAGGGGGGTATCCACTGAAACCGGCTAATAATTTCCCAAATCATTACAAAAGCAACCCCTACCCCTGCTGATAAAAAAGAATCACCGATGCTTCTCCACTTTTTCATCCATGCTCACGCCTTCCGGACGGTATTGAATTTTCACCATTGATATTACGCTACCTGCTCCAGACTGAATACATACTTTTTGTGCTTCTTTTACAATATCCATCAATTCATCTAGATCCCCTTCCATGGTGGTTTCCAACGGGCCTACTTCATACTTAACCCCAGAATCTTGAATAAGCTGAATTACTTGATCTACTACTCCATAAACATATTCCTCCGATACAGATGGAATTACCTGTAATCCTATATTTGCATTAGCCATGTGTTTCCCCTCCCAACTCACGATTAAAAGCCTCTTCATCCATCAGATGAAGGTTTGGATTTTTTCCTGATTCTTTCAACTTCTGTGCTTTGGATAATTTACTGCCGGCATCCTCTCCATAAATAAGAATATCGGTTTTGTTGCTCACGCTATCGGTTACTTTAGCACCCATATTTTCCAGCTTATCTTTAACGCTTTTACGAGAAAGGGTCGAAAGTTTTCCTGTCACAACAACATTTTTTCCGGCAAAGAATGAGTGACTGATAGATTCAGGCTCTTCCAAGGGCTTTACATGGACCCCAGCCGCTATCAAAGCATCGATGGCTTCCGCGATTTGCTGGTCTTGAAAAAAAGTAACAATGCTTTCGGCTACGGTATTCCCAATGTCCGGCAATTCCATTAGTCTTTCCACCGTTACTTTTTTCAAAGCATCAATACTTCCAAAATATTGCGCCAGATCACTGGCCGTTCTTCGTCCTACATTCGGTATGCCTAAGGCATAAAGAAAGCGATCAAGGGTCCTTTGCTTGCTTTTTTCGATAGCCTCTATCAAGTTTTTTGCTTTTTTTTCCTTAAATCCTTCCAAGGTTAGTAAGTCTTCCTCTTTCAATTCATACAGCTGATGAATACTGACCAGCCCTAATGCTTCATAAAGCTGTGCAGCTGTTTTCTCGCTAAACCCATCAATATCCATTGCATTTCTGCTGCTGAAATGTGTGAGTTTATAAACCAGCTGAGGTTTACATTGTAAACTGTTGGGACAAAAAATATGTGCCCCTTTTTCTACCAGCTCTGTGTGACAGGCCGGACAAGCAATTGGTTTTTCGATCTCTTTCCCCGGGGTCTCATCCTCTACCCGACCCATAATTTCAGGGATAACATCATTAGACCGCCTAAGCCATACCAAAACCCCTAACTTTAGTTTTTTTCGGCAAATATCTCCCCAGTTATTAAGGGTTGCTCGCTTTACCGTAACACCGCCAATTTCAACAGGGCTTAAAATGGCGGCCGGTGTCAGTTTCCCTGTTCGCCCTACCTGCCAGACCACTTCTTCCAGAACCGTAGTCACTTCCTGGGCTTCAAATTTATAGGCTACAGCCCAGCGAGGAAATTTCTGGGTATATCCCAATTCTTCTCTCAGATCCATCTGGTTTACTTTAATAACGACTCCATCTACCATATAATCAAGAGAAGGTATCTTTTTCTCCATCTTTTCTATTTGATGTATTGCTTCTTCCATCGAATCCACATGGTACACTTCTCGGCTAACCGGAAAAAAGTTTTCTTGCAGAAAGTCCAACATCTCTTTATGCGTATTGAATACCTCTCCCTCGCAATAACCAGTCTGATAACAGAGAATATCCAGCTTTCTGGTAGCCGTAACTTTAGGATCTAAATTCCGAAGCGCTCCTGCCGCACCGTTTCTTGGATTTTTCAACGGTTCTGTGGCTCGTTTATTGTAGGCTTCAAAGGTGGATAGCCTCATTAATCCTTCTCCTTGCACTTCTAAGGTTCCTTTGTAAGGAATTGATAGCGGAACCGCTTGAATGGTTTTCACCTGAGGTAAAATAGCTTCACCAACCTGCCCGTTTCCTCTTGTGGCTGCTTGAACCAGGTAACCATCCTGATAGGTTAAGTTGATGGTTAAGCCATCATATTTGTATTCCAGCACATAGGAAATCTTTTCTTTTTCCTGAGGAAGGTTTTTTTGTATTCGTTGTTCCCAGTTTCGAAGCTCCTGTGGCGTTTTAACCTTATCCAAGCTCCATAAAGCTTGTATATGTTGATGGGGCTGAAATGATTCAAGTGGTTCGTCACCAATACGCTGTGTCGGAGAATCTGGTAAGTAGTAGTGATTTTCGTTTTCCATTTTTTCTAATTTCTCATATAATCGATCATATTCCTCATCACTGACTAAGGACTGATCAAGAGCATAGTAATGATATCGATAACGATTGAGCTGTTTAACCATCTGATGTATATCTTCTATGGCTTTGCTCTGATGCAATGCACTTCACCTCGTTCTTTTATTCTTCTATCGTTAACTTCACATAATCCAAGTTAATCTTTTTTAGTCCTCCGCCCGGAAAAGCGATGGTGACTAATTCATTCACTCTTGAAACAACGGTACCGCTTCCAAAAGCAGGATGATTCACTTTTTGCCCTGCTTGCAGGGTTTTGTTTTCACCGACGTGCTTTGGTGCTGTATCGGTTTCCATTGGCCTCATTTCTTTTCGTTGCCATCGTTGACGCTGTAGTTTTTTACGAAAAGCGTCTTGCTGCTGCTGATCGGATTCCTGATTTCCTCCCGCATTTTGAACACAATCCGAAGGTATTTCCTCTATAAACCTAGAGGGTTCATTATAGCCGGTAAATCCATAGAGCGTCCGTGATATAGCATTACTCAGTATCAATTTCTCCTTCGCTCTAGTAATCCCAACATAGCAAAGGCGCCTTTCTTCCTCTTCGTTTCCTTCTTTTAAGGACATGCTGGAAGGAAAAACATTTTCTTCCATGCCCGGCATAAAGACTACTGGAAATTCAAGGCCTTTTGCGCTGTGAAGGGTCATCAGCAAAACGCCGCTTCCTTCTTCTCCCAAAGAATCCACCGCTGCTTCCAAGGATGTACCAGCCAAAAAATCTTCCAGTTTTTCTTCTTCTGCCGTCTGATCAAACTCACGGGTCAGAGAAAGAAATTCCATCAGGTTTTCGACTCTTCCCTGAGACTCAATGCTTCCTTCTTCTTTAAGCAGTTCAAGGTAACCTGTTACTGAATATACCTCTTCCACCAATTCCGTTACTTGATAGGCGCTTTTCTCTTTTATCCATTTATCCAGCATGTGAACAAACTTAGTCAATGAATTAGCGGCACGGCTGCTGATCCGATGCTTCCATTGATCTGTTTCTGTCAGCATTTCCCATATGTTTTTTTCTTGATCCACAGCGAAGCCTTCTAAGGTTTCTACGGTTTTATCGCCAATTCCACGACGAGGTGTATTAATAATTCTCTTTAAACTCAGCTCGTCTTTCGGATTTTCAATAACTTTTAAGTAAGCCAGAATGTCTTTTATTTCTTTCCGGTCATAAAACCGAGTTCCTCCATAAATCCGGTAAGGGATTCCTGCTTTCATCATAGCTTCTTCCAGTACACGGGATTGGGCGTGGGTTCGATAAAGAACCGCAAAATCGCTGTAGTTTCTCCCTTTTTCATGAAGCTCTTGCATAGATTGAACCATAAAATCCGCTTCTGCATATTCATTCCTGCATTGACAATAAGCTATTTTTTCACCCTCTAAGCCTTCTGTAAAAAGCTTCTTTGCTTTTCGATGTCGATTATTTGAAACCACTTGATTTGCTGCATTTAGAATGGTTTCTGTAGATCGATAGTTTTGTTCCAGTTTTATGGTCACCGTTTCGCTGAAGTCTTTTTCAAAACCAAGGATGTTTTCAATATCCGCACCTCGCCATCCATAAATGCTTTGATCATCGTCTCCAACTACGCAAAGATTTTGGTGTTTTTCTGCCAAGGCTTTCACCCATAGGTATTGAGGTTTATTCGTGTCTTGAAACTCATCGACCAACACATAGCGGAACTTTTCCTGATAGTAACGCAGTACTTCAGGATGTTGGCGAAAAAGCTGTAAGGTTTTAAGGATTAGATCATCAAAATCCAAGGCATTATTTTGAAATAGTTTTTTTTCATATAACTCATATATGTTCGCTAGTTGCTTGTTATAAAAGTCTTTTTCATTCTGTTTTTTACTTTCCAAAACACTTACCATGCTGTCCTTCATTTTCCCAATCCAGCCGCTTACAGCTCTTGGGCTATATTTTTTATCGCTCAGATTTAGTTGCTTAATGCATTCTTTTAATAGAACTTGCTGATCCTGAGCATCATAGATCACAAAATTACTCCCATAGCCCAGCCGATGAATATCACTTCTTAATATTCTTGCACAAGCCGCATGAAAGGTGCTAATCCACATTCGCTGGCAAGTTCCTTTTAACAACTGTTCTACCCGTTCTTTCATTTCACGGGCCGCTTTATTGGTAAAGGTAATTGCCAGAATCTGCGACGGATCTACCGATTGATACTCAAGAAGTCTGGATAAGTTCAGTGGCATCGGTGTTTTTACATCAGCCTTTAGATCATACCATTCCCTGAGTTGCTTGTATTCTGTTTCAGCCATCCTTTCGGGCACATGATTCTGTCTATAAATGGAACCAAACCGTATCATATGACCGATCCGGTTAACAAGCATGGTTGTTTTACCAGATCCCGCTCCGGCCAATACAAGACAAGGTCCCTCCGTATGTAAAACGGCTTTTTGTTGTGCTTGATTTAAGTGATCATAATTGCTTTCAATGATTTTATCGCGTAGCTGGCAATAGGATTGTTGCCAGGTTTTTCCATTCATAAGAAAAACTCCTTTCCGAAAAATAGTATATCATAAATAAATAAAAAAAAGGAATGGTGACGAACCCACTCCTTATAAGCTACGTCTTTTTTCTTAACGGTCTAAACCTTGATACTCTTTCCCAGTATTTTTTATTGGCTTCAGGGTCAAGATTCGGATTTTTTTCTAATATTTTCAAAAGGTCTATTAACTTGTTTTCTCTATTAGTCAGTTTGTTTTGATACATATTATCATCGGCTTCTTTTAATAGTTCTTCTATGCTTTTACGGTCATCAACTTTCGTTGCTGATCCCAGGGCTAATTGAGTGAAATCTCCTTTCGCTGTTAGCTCCTGACATCTTGCCCGTATTCTACGCATCATTTTCCGAGCATTGATTCTATCGGTCTGCGTCAATAAAATCGTAAATTCATCTCCACCGGTCCGGCAAATAATGTCTTCCTCCCGAAAGCAGTCTTTCATCACCTGAGCAGTTCGTTGAAGCAGCTTGTCCCCTTCCTGATGACCCAAGATATCATTCACCATTTTTAATCCATCAATATCTCCAATGATTACACTCAAGGGATGCTGCCTCTCTGTGTCCAGTCTTTGCAGTTCCTCTTCAAAAAAATCTCGGTTATATAAGCCGGTCATCCGGTCACGAAACCTCATATGGAGTAAGGCTTCTTCTGTTTTCCGAGCTTCCGTAACATCTCTAATAATGGCAACGGCTTCTTCTTTTCCGCTGCCTGCTAAACGCATCTCAAACTTACGTAGCCCTTTCGGGGTTTCCAGATCATATTCTACCGTCTGCATATTACCGGTTTTAATAGCTTTGCTAATATATAGCAAAACTGTCTCTGCCAGGGGTTGTGGTAATACTTCCATCACATTTTTTCCTTTGATTTCATCAAATCCTACCGGCATGATGTCAACCTCTTGAGTGGTTACCTCTAAGTAATTGCCATCTTTATCATAATTGATTAACAAGTCAGGCAGTGCTTTTACCATTGACTGAAATCGAATTTCCTGCTGATCCAGTTTCTGCTTCATTTTTGCTTTATATAGAGCTAGTTCTAGGTTAATCAGAAGTTCCTGCTCGTTAAAGGGTTTTACTAAAAATCCACTTGGATCCGCCTCTAGAACGCGTTGCTGAACATCATCATTTAAAAACCCGGATATAAACAAAATCGGTATCCCCAGGTTTTCTTGTATTTCACAGGCTCCGTAAATTCCATCTTTTTCACCTTTTAGATGAATATCCATCAGCACTAAGTCGGGCTTTGTCCTGGCAACCAGCGGGATGGCTTCTTCAACAGAATAGGCCGTGCCCACCAATAAGTACTGCTTTTTCCTTAATGTTTCTACGATTGCCTTCGTATCCATTAAATTGTCTTCCACCAAAAATATCTTTGCACGTTCATCCATTACATTTACACCTCAGTCCAAGGCTCTTTCCTCAATTTTACCATATTTTTGACCAGAGGTATATTCCCATTTAAGATAACTGTATGTGCCTGTTAATGTATTCTTCTATTTTTCTTATTTCAACTCCTTCCAGTTGGAGTTCAAAAGCTATCTTTTGCCATTTTCCAATTTCCGTGCCTTCTTGAATACCCATTTTTTTTAGACGATTGCCGGTAAAATAAGGGGCTATTTCTTGTGCCGGCCAATGCTGATGAATCATTTTTTCCAAATCATTTCTCTCTAAGGCTTTTGCAAAGAGTAGGGTTTCTTCTTTATCCAGCAATAAGGAGAGGCGTCGACAATCGGCAGCATTTTCATAGTTCAACAACCTTTTGATAGCACTTAGCCTTTTCATGAGCGCATTACTTTTTTCATGATGGCGACTCATTTGGTAAAAAGCTTCTCGAATGCTCTTGAAATCCATCTCTCCTAATGCTTTTTCAGTATTTGAAAAAACAGACTGGTACGCATAACAGATCAATAATGCCCACATAAACAACTCTGGATTCTTGCTTTTATCCCTAAAAAAGATCACTTTTTCAATTTTCTTTTTTATCTCATCTTCTTGCTTTCCCTTAATAAAAGACAAGCATTTTTCTGTCTTAACCATATATTCAAATCCAATTTGTGGAAAAGGGCTCATTATCCATTTTTGCATTTCCGCATAAGTCCGTTCGGCTGGAATATGAGATATGCTTTCTTTTTTCATCAATTGTAGGGTGCTTACTTCTATCGACAAATTAAATCGTGATGCTAATTGAATCGCACGGTATACTCTTAAAGGGTCCTTCCTAAAAGTTTCAGGACCCGTCATCTTTATCTGTTTGGATTTTATATCCTTTATCCCGCCGAGAGGATCATCTATTTTTCCTGTTATCGCCTCTTGATAAATGGCATTCATTGTAAAGTCTCTTCCGAAGGCATCCTGTTGTAGGGATGCACCAGACAATGTTATTTCAACTTTCAATTCAGCAGGAGCCCAAATCAACTGATTCTTTCCATATTTTTTCCATCTTCCCAGTGAAGATAAAATATGTTCCAAATTCATTGCCGATAGGTTGAAAATAACTAGATCTTTGTCTTTTGCCTTGTATCCCAGTAGCGGATCTCTTACGCACCCACCGACCCAGTATGGCTGGCCTTTCATGTTGACAATCTGTTGAATTAAATCTTCTTTTTTCATTGAACAGCTCCACTTCTCCTCGAACCTATGGCTTTTTACTCTAACACTTCTATTTTTTTCACTTCACCATTCAACATAATATCTGATGATGTTATGGTTATTCTCACAGGCTTTTCTATACCTGCTTCCTCTGCCATTCTCCCGGAAATCTGTTTAATCTTCTCAGCCGCTTCTTGGCTGACAGATAATACTCGGTAATGTCCATCTATCGATACTTCTACAGAATTGCTATCTACGGCTCCATGAAAAACGCCGGTCACCACTACTTGATCGATTTGATCTAGGTTGGTCAGTTTCCATTGCTCCGTTTCTATTGCTTCAAAGCTAATGCTTATTAATGCTCCTGGTTGAATCGGGTAGGCTGTCAACTGTTCCCGAAGTTCTTCACTCACTTTGAATTGATGAACTCCAAAGGGTTCCTCTAACAAATTAAGTTCTAAATAGTTTCGATCAATCACATTAAAGACAGTAGCCGTACTTTTTTTGCTTACCGGATCCATCATGGCAGCTTCGAGTGCTTCCTCCGTCACCGAAAAAGCCCGTGGTGCCGCATCTTTCTGCATGTCTGCTGACTCTTCCATCGCCATATCTGTAGAAGCCAATTCCAGTATTTCTTCCGGTCCTCTTTGCATCTGTAATGCTCCTACTATTAAAACAATAGTGGCTGCAACAGAAATCCACTTGATCCACTTCTTTCTTTGAGGAGAAAGAAAAAGGGTTGGCGTTTCACTCTTCTGCTGTGGCTCCTGCCACTCCCATTTTTCGTCATCATTTTTTAACCTTTTGACACTTCTCACCGTTTCCAGCATATTAGCCATATCTTGATCTAAATAGGGAGGTTCGGTGGGTTTACATTCCATTATTAATTCATCAATGAAATCGTTAAGATATTCCGTTTCATGGTATAAGGATTTATTTTTATCCATTGAAATACCCTCCTTCCTCCAGTATTTCTTTTAACTTTTTGACACCTCTAAATTGCAAACTTTTAACTGTCCCCACAGGCTTCCCCAAACGTTCTGCTACCTCCTGCAATGGATAGCCTTCAACGATGCGCCATACAACCACCTGCTGATAAGTCTCCGGCAATTTTTTCAGCGCTTCTCGAACCATCATGTTTTCTTCAATTTTTTGATTTTCAGAAGTAAACATGTTTTTGTCGCTTACTTGATCAAACTCTACCACTTTAGGACTTCTTCCTTTTTGTCTCCAGGTATCATAGATCGTATTTCTTAAGGCAGCAAAAATATAAGCACGAATTTTTTCCTCTTCTATCTTTCCTTTTTTTACCTGCTGAAATACTTTTCGAAATACTTCCTGAGATATTTCTTCGGCTTCTTCTTTACTTTGAAGGCGATAATATGCGTATTGATAAACTTGAGGCCATAGACGCTCATAGGTCTCTTGAAATAGCTTATGCTGCGATGAAACAGATGTCATTGATTGTCACCCTCTTTTCCTACTATCATTTCCGTTTCTATCCATTAATACGTAATCTCCTTGAAAGGGTTGCATTTTTTCAATAAAAAAACGCGACAGAGTTTTGTCACGCTTCTTTAAAGTTATTTTCAATTAGCTTTACTATTTCTTCAAAAGCCTGAATTTCATCAGGACCTTTTACGACTAAATGTATTTCTTCACCTTGTCTGACACCCATGCTCATAACGTTCATAATGCTTTTTGCATCGTATACATTGCCACTCCGATAAATATTAATATCTGATTCAAAACGCATGGCATACTTAACAAGAATAGCGGCTGGTCTGGCATGTATTCCTGTTTCATTTTTAATTAGGATGTTTTTTTCCAGCATAAGCATCGATCCTTTCTGCTATGTCATAAACTCAAATGTATGATATCGCTAAAAATTTCTGAATTGTCTCATTCCATTGTACCTCATATCTATTGATAAAAAAAGAAAAATTTCCTATTTTATCAAAGGGACTGCACTCCCAGAAAAATGACTATTGCTATCAGTATTACCACAGCTGCCGCTACTATCTTAATCACTTTTTTTCCTTTATCTGTCTTTACAGTTTTTTTCGCTTGATTGCGTTTTATTTTTCTCGTTTGAGACATTACCTCTCCCCCTGGCATTTTAGAGTTCCATCGAAATGATTGGATGCTTTTCTTATGTTTACCCTTTTGTCTATTTTCTACTCATTACCTCGATCCGCCTAAATACTACATCGAAACAACACTGCCTTATAAGTGCTCAGAAGCGCTATCAAGTCCTGGCGTTTTTTTTCTTTTCCCTTTTTCAGAAAAGTTTCCGGAGGCTTAAAGAAATAGGTCATTTTATGATCGCTATCTTTATTTTTTTGCTGCTTGTCTGGCAACGCAAGAATGGTTCTTATCATTTCATCGAAGCCATATAACTGTAATGGTTCAATATCAAAATATTTCGCTATAGCTTCGATGATTGTCATTAACAGATCTTGATAACGCGCCTCCTTTGGCAGATCAAAAATATCGATCATTGTTGGAATAGCTTCTTCCATAAAGGTTCTGTTTAACGCTTTTTTTTGATCTAAATCCAAGGTTATGCAAATTTCCTTTTGTAATGCATCCGGCCAGCTGAAAAGCATTTTTAAAGCAATATGTTCCGCAGGCATGTCATAAAAATAATAAACGGTTCCTTTTAACGAGTCCAATACACGTAATGTATCCAAGTACCCTAGCTTTAAGTTTCTTCGGCTTTGTTCTTTAGAAAAATTAAGCACTCCTCCCAGTTCCCGATTAGGGCAAATATAAACAATCTCCGCATCTCCAGGATTCACTTTGATAATCCGCCCTCTTCCGTAGAGCCGCACCGCATATATTTTAGAGTAGTTTTTTCTTAACAGCATATTAATTGGTAAATTATTATAAAAACTACCATCTAAAAAACGTTTTCCATCAAACTTCTTTTCTTTGAACACTGGTAAGTAAGAAGATGCCATCAGATAATCAGCCAGTTTTCCTGCCGGTACATCCTCCTTAAACAGTTCTAGCGGAACCATATCGGTTAGAGAATAGGTAACAAACCCAAAGTCTTTTGACGACTTGCGTATTTTTTCTTCATTGATCATGGATTGAATAAGCTGGTATAGTGGCGAGGTGTCAATTCCTGCATTTTTTACTACTTTTCGTATTTCCTCTAATAGAATACTAACATTTTTTTGATCCAGCTTCCAGTCTGTTATCAGTTCATTAATATCATCATCAATCGATAAAACTTTGTTGGGTTCCACCGTATACCAGGTATTCCATGCCAATTCAAAATCATCCTGTAGGATCATAGCACCATTTAGAGCTCCGACAGAAGTACCCGTTACGCCAGAAAAAGTGATTCCCTTTTGTCTAAAAGCTTTCCAGGCACCTATCTGATAAGCACCTTTCCCACCTCCACCTTCTAATGTCAAACCAACCATTGCTTTTCTCTCCTCATTCGTCAGAAGTTCTTTTCTTCTTTTTCGACATATCCTACTTCTTTACTTATTATACCATTTATTATCCATCCTTTTGCTATTCTCTTTTAAAACTAAAAAGAAGAGAAGATTAAAACATCTTCTCTTCTGAAACAATCATCTTGTTCTACTGTTTTTTCTTATTTTTGTTCCGGTGCTTCTGTCTTAAATAAAATACCGAAGCCTTCTACAAGAAGAATAATCGCTAATACAAATAGAACAACAGGGAATACTACTAATATCCAGTTTTGTGCTATTAGATTTGTTCGTGCAAGGAAAAATAAGGCTACCAAAGTGGCCGCAAACATAAAGACAATAGGTCCGATAAACATTTTGTATCCTTTGTTGGCTTTTTTAAGCCACACAGCTACAGCCATTAAGGCTAAAGCGGCTAAAAGCTGGTTAGCTGACCCAAAAATAGGCCATATTAAATCCCAACTAGTAACGGCTAACAATCCACCTAAAACAACAGTCACACCTGTTGCTGCATACATATTTGTAAAGATCGGTTTTTTCTCTGTTGGATCTTCTGGTTCAAAATATTCTTGCAAAATAAATCTTCCCAGTCGTGTTGCTGTATCAAGGCTTGTTAAGGCAAATGCCGAAACAGCTAAAGCCACAAAGGATTTTCCGATTTCAAAAGGTATTCCAAAACTGGTCATAAAAACACCGATGCCATCAGAAAATACATTAACAGGTCCACCATCCGCTAATAGCTCTGTTAATCTTGGTCCAGCTACATAAGCAGCTGTTATAATCGCAATCGTAGCCAGTACCCCTTCTATCAGCATACCACCATAACCAACAATCTTTGCATCACTTTCCTTTGTCAGCTGTTTCGAAGAAGTTCCTGACCCTACCAAAGAGTGAAAGCCTGAAATCGCACCACAGGCAACGGTAATAAATAGCATCGGGAACAGATACTGTCCCCCCACATTAAAACCCATGTATCCTTCTAGCTGCAATGTCGGTCTGGATATTAAAAGTCCTAACACGGCGCCTGCTAACATGGCATATAACAGATAAGCATTCAGGTAATCACGAGGTTGTAATAGAATCCACACCGGAGTAACGGAAGCAATCGCAATATATACCAATAAAAATGCAATCCATACATTCCTAGAAAGAACTAAGGGGAACATATTTCCTAAAGCAATACAGGCTAATAGCAATGCAACGCCAATAACAGAACCTATTTTTAAGGAAAAGCCACGTCGATAAACCAAGTTCCCAAAACCAACGGCTACTACAATAAACAGCAAAGATGCTGTACCCGCTGCTGGCACTGATACAAATGTATTAGCAACAATATTTGTAAATGCCGCTACTACTAGCAAAAGGGTTAGCCATGCAAACACTGAAAAGAGTTTTTTTCCTTTTGCTCCCATATTGGCTTGAATAACTTCTCCAATGGATTTTCCATCATGTCGGATGGATGCAAAAAGTGAGCTGTAATCTTGGACTCCTCCAAAGAAAATACTTCCAACAATAATCCATAGTAATACAGGTATCCATCCAAATATAGCTGCTGCGATAGGTCCAACAATAGGACCAGCACCAGCGATCGAAGCAAAATGGTGACCCAGCAACACAGCTGAAGAAGCTGGTACATAATCGACACCATCACCTCTTGTATGGGCTGGCGTTGGTTTTGAATCATCAATGCCCCACTGTTTGCTCAGCCAGGCGCCATAAGTTACATAAGCAATTAAAAAAGCAACAATTGAAATAAGAACTAATAATAATGCACTCATACCGATCCTCCTTTTATTATTGCGGTTTTTTTGTGATTTACTTTGGTGAATATACTTCCTTAACCTCCTTTCCTCTTTTATTAAAATATACGCTCCCTGTATCAGCGTTAACTAATAAGAGGCGAATATACACCCATCCCTTAAACCCAAGAGCAAAGCTTTTATTATGCTTCGCCTTTTGAAGTTGCTCAAGGACAATGGCATCCGGTTCTCTCTCCGACACAATAACGCCAGTAATAATAGTAGACATATGTTCATTGTGAGGGCTTACCTTTTCTTCCGTTGCCTTTACCAATATTCTCCAAAAATGATCCAGCTCATTTCCGGTTAGCTGTTCGGTTTTATGCAGGAAGACGTGTTCGTGATTCTCCATTGCATATACTTTTAACTTTTTACTGGCGAAATAGCGTTCACTTCGGATTTTCGACTGTGCATATAGATTAAATGTCTTTTGTTGATATTCGTATTCTCTTTCAATGTCAAAATAGTTATAAAGCCGATTTTCTATCAATTCCAGATAGCGATCAAATATCATGGTATACTCCTTTTACTTTTTTATTGCCTATACCCACTTAATCCTTTTTTATCAACTTAATTATACTCTTATGTTTTATTGATTCTCTTTTAAATTCTTAACTAGCCTGTAAGAAGAGTTGAACGGTATGTTTTTTTGGTTAAATGGTAACGCCTATCCAATAATATTCATTCTTTCTTTGAAGCTTTTAGTATTATTTCGACTGACCGGAATCAAACGATTGCTATCCTCTTCTATTTTAAGTTGCAACGCATTGTTAAACCAAAATAAAACCTCCTTTACCTCCTCTAAGTTGACAAGAAAACTTCGATGAGTTCGAAAAAAAGGTGGATCTGGCAGCTTTTCCTCCCATTCCGATAAGGTTAAGGTCGAAGTGAAATTTCCTTTTGCTGTGATCACTTTTGTATTTCCCTCTTCCGTTTCTATGTATAAAATATCTTCTAAATCAATAACATAGAGCCGTTCATCTCTTTCGAGGGTTAATTTCTTTTTCCGCTGCTCCTCCTTAAAATGCTCTATTAAAAGTTTTTCTACGGCTGACAAGGGATTCGTCAGTTGTGCTTCACTCTGCTTTTCATAAGCATGCATTAAGTGCAGCAGTGTTTTTTCAAACCGTCTTTCATCGATAGGCTTAAGAAGATAATCTACCGCTGCATATTCAAAAGCTTTCAGCGCATATTCATCATAGGCTGTCACAAAAACAATTTTTGCATCCACTTCATTGTTCACCATTGTTTCCGCAACATCCAAACCGGACATATCCTGCAAATGAATATCCAAAAAAACCACGTCATAAACCTTATTTTTCAGTTTGTTCAATGCGACTTCGCCACTGTTAGCTTCTTCAATCATGAAGTTTGATTCTCCATACTCATTAAGTAGGGCAGCAATCTGTTTTCTTGCGGGCATTTCATCATCAACCACTAATATTTTCATACATTTCCTCCTATGCACCTATGGGAAAGCGAACCTTTACTTTGGTTCCTTTTCCCTGATTGCTTTCAATTTTCATTCCATAGTTTTTTCCATATAAAGTAATCAGCCGTTTATGAATATTCACCAGTCCTACAGATTTTCGTTCTCCGCATTCATGATCTTCTTCCAGCAGCATCGGAATTTTTGCCTGATCGATACCGGTACCGTTATCTTCGATGGTTACTAAGTAGTCTTTGCCTATCAGCGAGGATGAAATCTTCACAACTCCACCTTCTTTTTTAGGTAAAATCCCATGGAGCACCGCATTTTCAACCAGCGGCTGCAGAATTAACGGTGGCATTTTTATCGATTTTCCATCTTGGAGGTCATATTCCACTTTCAGCCGATCCCCAAAACGTGCTTCTTCAATTTCTAAATAGGATTTTATATAGGCTATTTCCTGTTCGAAGTCTATTAAATCCCCTTGCGCTGATAAACTTTTCCGAAACAGCACCGAAAGTGAGTTCAGCAAAAATTTTGCTTTCTTTCCATCAAAAAGCATAAAAGATTGGATAGTATTAATGGCATTAAAAAGAAAGTGGGGATTTATTTGAGCCTGCAATGCCCTCAACTCTGCATCTACCAGTAGTTTTTCCTGGGTTTCTACACGGCCGACTTCTATTTGAGTTGAAAAAAGTTGTGCCAACCCCAATGCCAACTCTTCGTCTAAGTGAGAGATCGAGTGCTCCGCCTCTCTATATAGCTTCAGCGCTCCCACAATTTTTTCCTGCTCTTTCAACGGAACGATAACGGCTGCTTTCAGAGGGCAGTCCTGGTAATGGCAGTTAATTTCCTCTTTTTTGTTAATCACTCGATGCTCTCCACTTTTTATCACCCCTAAAGTAGCTCCTGTGCCTATTAACTCGCCCGTACGATGATGTTCTCCTCCCAGACCGCAGTGCGCAAGAATTTTTGTTTCATTGGTAATGGAGACAGCAGCAATATCGATGGTTTGATAAATAATTTCGACTACTTTTCCTGCCACCTCTTCCTTTAACCCTTTTCGAAAATAGGGTAAGGTTAGGTTGGCAATTTTTAATGCCTTTTCAGCTTGAATGGCTGCAATTCGTTCCTGTTCCTTATAGATATTTTCTAAGATTCCTACAAACAGGGCGATTCCTATGGAGTTTGCAATAATCATGGGCACTGCAATTATTTTCACAAGCGCCAATGCATCGGTAAAAGGTCTGGCGATCAGAAGTATAATAACCATCTGAGCTGCTTCCGCTAGCATTCCAATCAGTAGCGCATATTTCCATTTCTGTTCTTTATTTCGAAGGTGAAAATAAAAGTAGCCTCCCATGATTCCTTCCACTATGGTTGAAATTCCACAGGCTAAAGCTGTAAAGCCTCCAATATCAATTAGGAAACGATGTCCTCCTGCTATTAAAGCAGCACCAAAACCTACCAGTGGGCCTCCTAAAAGAGCTCCCACCATCACCCCTACTACCCGGGTATTGGCCAAAGCTCCTTGTACCGGCACTCCATAATAAGTTCCTAGAATTCCTATTAACCCAAAAATAAACGCTAGTATTAGCTTATCCAATAGTCTTGCATTTTTTTTGATAATTAAACGTCTAAAAATTCCAATTTTTGATATGATCACGGCTAATATAATGATCACACCTAATCGGTTGATTAAGTCAAAAAGCATTTCAATCATCATTTTTATCCTCTTCTCCTTATAGCCTTATAAACACCCTGATAAGCACCCAACCTTAAAACCCAAAACAAAACCTCCCTGAATATCATCCGGATATCATCTCAGCGAGGTAATAAAGAATCTTATTTAAGAGCAACAAGAAAGATTTTTACCTTTCAAGGCAAGTAGACATGATTTAAGTAATAACCTAGCCCCAGCAAAAATAATATTCCTAAAATGAATACCCATTGGTATCGAAAAAACAGTTTCTTAAAAGACTTTTCTTCTGTCTCCGCAAATGTGATTTCAATAGGAGGAAGGTTTTGCCTGCGATGAGCCGCTATTCTCAGATTAGGTTTCATTTGTCCCTTACAACCATAGGTCGTACATTTTCCATTTTCGATCCAGCACTCACGATGATGAGGCATTTTACAATCAGAGCATAAGATGTTTTCCTCACCTACTCGAATCGCTGTCTGGCAGTAAGGACATATAACCATATTGTTGGAAACCAATGAAACTCACTCTCCCATCGGATGATATAAAAGCAATCGCTGTCCAATTTCTAAACTGTCTGGATTTTCTAAGTGATTGAGACGCATTAAGTATTGATATTCAAAAGGATTATCATAAAATTGTCTGCTGATAGACCATAGGTTGTCTCCCTCTTGAACTGTATAAAAAAACAATCTATCTTCCGTATAGCTTTCCACCTGTTTTTCTAACTGAGAAACTTTTTTCTGGATCTCTTCAATATCCGTCTGATAATCACGAATGACTTCATGTAGCCCCTTTATTTTTTCGTCCTGAGGCTCATTCATTGCTTTATCGACTGATGCATCAGAATCTAAACGATGCATATTTGTCACCAGTAGCAGCGCAATGCTAATACTAAGAGCGGCGATTAGTTTTTTCTCTTTGGTCGCATATTTCTTCATCGGTTCTTCCACTGTGCTCTTTTGGCTAATAGAATTGTCTTTTATCGGTTTTTCTGCCTTAGAAACCATCAGCTTTTGAGAAGAAAATGAGGTATAGTCTGTCGCTACAATTCGATCCTGTTCCCAGCGATAAAACCCGCATTTCTTTTGAACAGGGTCAACTACATAAGCTATTTGCCAAGGTAAGTTAAAAAAATTTTCATGAATAAACAAGTCATATTTTGACAGAAAAATACCAAAACCAGGATGTGTGTGAAACCATCCTACTATCTTTTCTTCAGGAAAAAAAGCTTCTTTATCCTGATGAATCTGAGCCCAGGTGTCGTGGGTAAAAGTAAGGGAAGTTCTATCAGCTGTTGTTTTTTCAGCTGTCAACATACCCGAAACAAAGAGGGTTTGTCCCTCTGCCCTTTCTTCTACCTTTCCCAGCAAAACGCCCCCCAGTTCCCTATTGGTATCCGTTGTCGCATAACGGTCAATTTGGCGTTGCACTTCTTTATCAAATTTTATTACAAATCGATCAGATGGTTTTTCCAGTGATTTGGATTCCCCCAGTTCAATCTCAAACTCCACGGGCAATCTCCTTTCCTGGTATTTACTTTTACTCCATTTAGTCTCTTTTTCAACTGTTTCTATAATAACTTAATATCAACTTCTTGGTTCGCACTACTACTTTTTCTTTTAGATGGCATTAAGGTAATGCTAAAATGATCTTTTTTAGCGCCAGAAAAGTTTACATCCGGCTCCGGTTGCCATAAATCAATATTATCAGCCGGAAATCGATGCTGATTTTCCTTAGCCCATCGAGAAGCTTCAATGTTTAATGGGCTTTTAGGGTTGTAATTTTTATACTGAATCATGTCTCCAATTTGAATGATAATATCCACCAATCGTTCACCGGCACCCCAAAAATCACCAATACAAACCTGATACCTGAAATTAGGATGAAAAATCGGGGTTTTCATTTGACATTTTGGTTTTTCTCTCGGGTAATTAGCATGCAGGTATACTTCGACCTGATGTCTATTTGTCAACGTTGGCCTTCCTATTTTTTCATCCATTTTATAGCCTTTCATTTTATAGGTTATCAAATATTTTTCTGGCGGTTCTCCCGCAATTGGTTCAATATCGATATAAGGGTGTCTGGAAAATTCAAGTTTAAGACTGTTAAAATCCGACTCTAGCCGTTTTAATCGTGCCTTCACCACATGTCACCTCTTTAAAATAGAATCTACGTCACCTGTCATTTCTAAATAAACCAACCCTTCTTCACTTCTGCCTTGGAAGATTTCTCCCGGCGGAAACCCTATTTGCTGAAGTGTTAACGGAGCATAGGGCTCATCTCCATAAAAACTATGTGTCATCTGTATTTCACGTTCTTCTCCACAGCTTGTGCATGTTGCTTCTTCAAGACTAATATCTGTCAGTGGTCTGAAAAGAGATTCTTCTTTTCCACAGTGACATGCTGCCTTAATCGCCATTTCCATATCTGTTTCTATCACGACTTCCTTTGTTTTTAGTTTGTTTCTTGCAAGAAACACCAGGTCTTTTATAGTTGTTTCTTCTGATTTCAAGGCCAACGCCTGTATAGGTTCCCATGATTCGTGGCTAAGGCAGTTTTCTTTTATCGGATAGGTAACCACATAGGAATCATGAGATAAACCATTAAACACAAATCCTTTCCCAGCCAATGGTTGTAAGTCCGTTTCCGGATGCAACAGCTTTACAGCCTCCTGTACTTGAATTCCCGCAATAACAGAAGCCGTTGTTGGGGTCGTAGGGACTTTTCCCTCTTCCATTTGCTTTCGGGTTAAAAGCGAACATGACTTTCGGAAGTTAAGCAACCGATAATCTGCCTCATTCATGGTACATTCATAACAAGCACTATCCGGTGGAATAAACACTCGTGCAAATCCTTGAAAAACCTCTATTGCGCCGTCAATCCATGGCGTATTGGTTTTCCAGCATTTTTGATTAATGGAAAGTCTGGCTTCCCGGTTATCCAGACCAGCAAGAACCAGGTCAACATGACGAAAAAAACCTTTCCCTACCTCAGTGATAATGCTTCCCTCTATGGGAATGGTCTTTATTTCCGGGTTTATCTCTCGTACTCTTTCAGCCGCTACGAACGCTTTTGATTTGTTTTCATCTGATTCTCTAAACAGTACCGCTCTGGATAGGTTGGAGTTTTCAATCCGGTCCAAGTCAACAATAATAATGGTTCCTACTCCTAAAAGCGCAAGGTTTTTTAATATTTCATTTCCAATGGCACCAGCTCCTACTACCATTACCTTTGCGTTTTTCAATTTTTCTTGATCCCACCATGGAATTAACCGTAGTCTGGCATACCGGTCTTCCTGTAACTCGTCCAGGTTTATATTCATGCTATATCCCTGCCGTAATCTCCGGTTGGAGTCTTAGGACATCATCTTCCTGAACTTCAGCTTCCGCAAGTGTCTGTTCGTCCGTCAACTGCTTCCCGGATGCTTTATGAATAAATTTGTAACTTATTGGATTCCCATCTGGTCCTGTCATCGGAAGCTCCATTTTTTCTGCCAGCTTCACTAAAATTCGATTTACCGGCACATCCGTTGGCAAACTTGCCTGCTGTTCCTTATTTCCAGTCGTGTCAATAATGTACACATTCACTTTTTCTTCCATTTTTATTCCTCCTCGTATAACAGCATTTATTTTATTCATTGTACCACAGTTCCCAGATTACGAGCAAACAGACATAAAAAAACCTGATGCATTCTCACATCAGGTTTTTATGTCTCTAGCTCTAATGAAGTTAAGCTGTTTTTTTTCTAACCGCTTCCGCTCCCATTTGAAGAGCTTTTTCATTCATTGGGATAAAATGTTCTTTACCTGCTCCATACACTTTTTTCAAGGTTTCATAAACAGCTTCAAAAGGAACGGCTCCTGTTAGCTCGATATAGGCACCCAGCATTACCATATTGGCAACTTTTGGACTTCCTGCTTCCGCCGCTATGGCATTTGCAGGAACTTTATAAACATCGATATCCTTTCTCTGAGGATCTTCTTGTACCAAGGAAGAGTTGATAATTAATTTTCCTCCCGGAACCAGGTTGTTTTCAAACTTTGTCATTGAGGGTAGATTCATAACAATAGCACAACTGGCATCTTCCGTAATAATAGGAGATCCAACAAGACTATCAGATACAATGACTGAACAGTTAGCTGTACCGCCTCTCATTTCAGGACCGTAAGCTGGCAGCCAGGATACTTGTTTTCCATGAATCATTCCTGCATATGTCATTAGCTGTCCCATGGACATAACCCCTTGTCCACCAAAACCAGCCATTATGATTTTTTCTGTAGCCATTTTATTTTCCCTCCTCTGGTGTTCGGAAATTCCCTAGGGGATAGTAAGGAAGCATGTTTTCTTTTAACCATGTCAAGGAATCCACCGGTGTGATTCCCCAGTTAGTCGGACAAGTAGATAACACTTCTACCATCGCAAATCCAAGCCCCTTTTGTTGTACTTCAAAAGCTTTTCGAATCGCTTTTTTAGCTTTTCTGATATGTGGCACATCATGCACCGATACCCGTTCAACAAATACAGCGCCATCAATAGTCGCCATCAGTTCACACATTTTAAGTGGCAGTCCTGCTTCTGCCGCACTTCTTCCATAAGGTGATGTGGTTGATTTTTGATCAATAAGAGTAGTGGGTGCCATTTGTCCGCCAGTCATTCCATAAATAGCATTGTTCACAAAAATGGTGGTCATCTTTTCTGACCGATGAGCTACATGAATAATTTCAGCAGTTCCGATAGCGGCTAAATCCCCATCTCCCTGGTACGTAAATACCGTATTGTCCGGATGGACTCTTTTAATACCCGTTGCTACCGCCGGTGCTCTACCATGGGCTGCTTCCTGCATGTCGCAATTAAAATAGTCGTAAGCTAAAACTGCGCAACCTACTGGCGCAACCCCCACTGTATCACCAATAAGATCCATTTCTTCCAAAACTTCTGCTACCAGTCGATGGATAATTCCATGTGTACATCCAGGACAGTAATGGAACTGTTTATCCGTTAGTCCTTGAGTTTTTCCAAATATCATGGTTTCCATTACTTAACACCTCCAAGAATTTCTTTGGCTTTATCAGCTACTGCCTGTGGTTCCGGACACATACCGCCAGGTCTTCCATAAAGATACGTCGGAAGCTTACCAGCTAATGCAATTTTCACATCGTCAATCATTTGTCCCATGCTCATTTCGATAGAAAGAACAGCCTTTGCGCTGGCAGGTATTTCCTGGTATGCTTTTTCAGGAAAAGGCCATAAAGATATAGGACGAATAAGTCCTGCTCGTATACCTTCTTTTTCAAGGATTTCAATGGCATTTTTTGCTACTCTGGAGGTAATGCCGTAAGACGTTAATACGATTTCCGGATCCTTATCCATATTGAAGGTCTCTACCCGTACTTCATTCTTTATCATTTCCTGATATTTACCATCCAGTTTCAGATTATGTTGTTCTAAAAGCGCAGGGTCTAAGGCTAAAGAGTTAATAATATTTGGTTTTCGTTTATTTTTGGTACCGGTACTCGCCCAATCCTTTGCTGGCAGTTCCCTCTTAGGAGGAGTTTTGAACTCCACTGGTTCCATCATCTGACCAATCATACCGTCCGCTAAAACAAACACTGGATTTCGATACTGATCAGCAATATCAAAAGCCTCCATCACTAAATCTACAGCTTCCTGAATGCTGGCTGGCGCTAGCGCAACATGTCGATAGTCACCATTCCCACCACCTCTGGTAGCAATAAAATAGTCTCCCTGGGAAGGTTGAATACTTCCTAAGCCAGGACCACCACGACTAACATCTACAATAACGCAAGGAATTTCAGCACCAGCAATATAGGTGATCCCTTCTTGCTTGAGGGCAATTCCCGGAGAAGAAGATGATGTCATCGTTCTGACGCCTGCTCCTGCCGCTCCATACACCATGTTAATAGCCGCCACTTCTGACTCTGCTTGTACAAACACACCACCATGTTTCCCCATTTCTCTTGACATATACTCCGGAATTTCATTCTGGGGTGTTATCGGGTATCCAAAGAAAGCTTTGCAACCAGCTTTAATTGCTGCTTCTGCGATTGCTTCGTTTCCTTTCATCAGTACTTTACTCATCTTTTTTTCCTCCTCGATGGACAATTAGTCTTGTTTATATACGCTTATTACCAGGTCAGGACATATGGTTGCACAGTTAGTACATGCAATGCATTTTTCCATATCTTTCACACCTGCCGGATGATAACCCTTGCTGTTAATTTTATCTTTTTCTAATTCCACTATCTTTACTGGACAAGCAATGACGCAAAGAGCACATCCTTTGCATCTTCCAGTATCAAACTCAACGCGACCTCTAGCTTTTGCCATCATCTTACCTCCCACTGTAGTATTGACTGCTTTGATTTTTACATCCAGCTTTCCCGCATCGTCAGATCTATAGGGAAAACAATTCCTTCATAATGCGGTGGCAGTTGGTCTGCCAAATGATCCAATACGCTTATATATCGGATCGGCAGACCGGTTTCTGCCGACACTTCTCTGCAAAGCTTTTGCCCTCTCTCAATATCTTCCATACTGGTGTCTCTGAGCAAATGCGTGTTATTTACCAAAGCTGTCGGATAAACCTTCGACACCTTTGCAATGGCATCAATATGATTCAATACGCCTTCTTTCGTTGCCGTATCTGGTCGATTGGCATTGACTACAAAGAACATATCGAAAGTATTTTCTTCTTGAAAGTATTCACTATACATCGCTAAAACCCTTGCACCCATCGAATCGCCGCCAAGGTCCAGTACAACCTGATAGCTGTCATCTTGTAATGGAGACACTACTTCCGCCGATATTGCCGGAAGATCAGCTCCCCTGCCTTCGATAGAACTGGAGATTACTCGTATGCCAGCTTTTTCAAGTTTCTGCTGCTGTTCACGACTCCGAAAGTAAAGGTTTACCACGTCCAAGTCTACTAAAGCTGTTTTCTGGCCCTTCAGTGCCAGTTTCATTGCGTAGTTCACTGAAAATTCAGTTTTACCTGTACCGTAATTTCCAGTGATAATTCTAATACGATGATCGTTTAACCATTGGCTACTCATCCTAAGATCTTCCCTTTTCCGGTTCATAGGTGCAGGCAGCTTCTTCTTTCCGAAGAATTCGGAGAGCTCCTTCTGCTAATGCAATCATTTCATCTTCTCCCGGATATATTTTCACTTCTCCCAAGAAAGAAACCCGTTCTTGAATCCATCCAGTCAAAAGTTCATCATAAGCTAAGCCGCCTGTTAATATAATGGCGTCAACATCGCCTTTCAGAGTTGCTGAGCAAGCACCGATCTCTTTTGCAACCTGATACGCCATTGTTTCATAGACTTGTTGTGCTTTTGCATCCCCTTCGCTGATTTTTCGATTAACCTCGCGCCCATCATTGGTACCAAGGTATGCCATTAAACCACCTTTTCCCAATATTTTGCGATAGATCTCTTCTTGAGTATTTTTACCAGAAAAACACCACTTTACCAGTTCTCCGGAAGGCAAACCACCACTACGTTCTGGTGAAAAAGGTCCTTCCCCGTCCAACGCATTGTTGACATCGATTACTTGTCCCTTTTGATGGGCTCCAACAGATATTCCTCCACCAAGATGGGCCACAATGACATTCACATCGTTATACTCTTTTCCCATATCTTTTGCGGCTCTTCGGCCAACTGCCTTTTGATTTAATGCATGAAAAATACTTTTCCTCGGTATTTCCGGAATTCCGGAGAGGCGTGAAATCTCTTGCATTTCATCGACCACTACTGGATCCACAATATACGAGGGAATATTTAGTTGTCCTGCAATTTCATAGGCTAAAACACCACCTAAGTTGGAAGCATGCTGTCCCAGTATGCCTTTTCTCAGATCTTTCAGCATCGCTTTATTAACTTCGTAAGTGCCTCCTGGTATGGGATGTAGCAACCCCCCGCGACCCACTACGGCTGCCAACTTTTGAATATTAATATCTTTGTTATTTAGCGTCTCCAAGATCGCTTCTTTTCGAAATTCATACTGATCAAAAATATTATCAAATTTCGCAATTTCTTCCGAAGAGTGTCGAAGCACTTCTTCAAAAACAGGTTTTTCGTTGTCATAAATGGCTATTTTAGTTGAAGTTGAGCCTGGATTAATCGCTAATATCCGATAGATATCTGGCATTCTTTCACCACCTTCTTTTTTTCCATTTTAAAATAGTTTTGCTGCACATAAAACGCCTAGGGCGATGGAGTTTAGTTTTGATTCATCACTATCTGCTCTGGAAGTTAGCACAATAGGTGCTTTTGCTCCGACAATAACCGCTGCATTGCTGGCAAACATCATAAATCCTAAGGTTTTATAAAGAATGTTTCCACCTTCAATATCCGGCGCCAATAAGATATCTGCTTTTCCAGCAACGGGATGTTCTATCCCCTTAATCCGTGCGGCTTCTTCTGACACTGCATTATCCAAAGCAAAAGGACCACCGACAAGGCAACCTGTTAGTTCTCCTTTTTCATTCATCTCTGTTAAAGCAGCTGCATCCATCGTATCTGGCATTTTAGGGTTAGCTTTTTCTTTTGCACAAATAGAAGCTACTTTAGGCTCTTCAATATCAAGGGCCTTTGCTACTACCACGGCATTTTCAATGATTTGCTTTTTGGTTTCCAAGTCTGGATCAATGTTCATGGCGGCATCTGTCACTAAGAACAATCGATCAAAACCTTTAATATCAAAAACAGCTACATGGCTCAATACATTACCTGTCCGAAGGCCAATTTCTGCGTTAAGCACAGCCTTTAGAAAAATAGAAGTATCTACAAGGCCTTTCATCACCATGTGTGCTTTGCCACTAGAAACCAGTTCCACTGCTTTCAGAGAAGCCTCCATCATATCCACTATGTTTATTATTTCAAAGCTACTGAGATCCAAACTGTTTTCACTGGCAAGAGCTTCTATTTTATTCTGATCTCCCACCAATATAGCGTCCGCAACCCTCGACTCTTTTGCTCTTGTAACTGCCTTTAAGACATCCAAATCCTGCGCACACGCAACAGCAACAGTTTTAGGTCCTCTTTCACGAGCAAAGTCCATTAGATCCTGCATGGATTTAATCATTATAATTCCACCTCTTCCTCATAAACTTTAGCTTTTTCTTCGCTACGAAGCACTCGCAAAGCTCCTTCATTCAAAGCAATCATCTCATCTTCTCCTGGATATACCATCACAGGAGCCATAAAGCCTATATATTCTTTAATGGCGGCGATTAGTTTTTCTGAATAAGCCATGCCACCTGTAATAATAATGGCATCTATCTCTCCTTTTAGAACGGTGGCCATCGCGCCAATCTCTTTGGCAATCTGGTAGGCCATTGCCTCATATACCCGTTTAGCATCCTGGTTTCCATCTTCTATCTGTTTTTCCACTTCTCTTACATCGTTGGTTCCAAGATAAGCCGTCATACCACCATAACCGCGAAGCTTATTCATAATTTCTTTTTGGTTATACTTCCCAGAGAAACACATGCGCATCAAATCACCGGATGGCACTCCTCCGGCTCTTTCAGGTGAGAAGGGCCCCATTTCGTTAGCATTGTTATAGTCTACAGCTCTTCCCTTTAAAAGAGGTGCAACGGATATTCCACCGCCAAGATGGGCCACAACAAAGTTGGCATTGTCAATGGATTTATGCCGTTCCTCTGCCGCTCTCCTGGCAACAGCTTTGATATTTAATGCATGCCCTAAAGATTTACGCTCCAACTCAGGTACACCGGAAAGACGTGCAAGATTTTCAAATTCATCTACAGCCACCGGATCAACAATATATGATTCGGCATCCGCTTCATCAGCAATTGCTTTTGCAAGGATTCCTCCTAAATTAGAAGCATGTTCTCCTTGATATCCCGTTTGTAAATCTTTTATCATAGCATCTGTAACGCTATAGGTACCACCTGGCATAGGCCTTAATAAACCTCCTCGACCTACTACAGCTCGTAAAGAGCCTACCTTAATACTACATTCTTTCATCCAGTCTTCAATTAAGGCTTTACGATAGCTGTATTGATCAGCCAATTTTTCAAACTGCTTCAACTCATCAACGGCGTGTTCTAGCTTTTTTTCGTGAACAATTCCTTCTTCCTTAAAAATGGCTACTTTCGTTGATGTTGATCCCGGGTTGATCACCAATACATATTCTTTACTCAAGGATTCACTTCACCTCCCAAAATATGATTAACACTACTCTTATATGTTAAGCAATAACCATGCCATTAATCTTTTTCCGAAAAACAACTTTACCTTCTCTGCTATACTCACATTCTTTACCGGATTCATGGTTCACAAACAAAACTCAATAGAGATAGTGCAATAAAATGCATGCAATAAAATGCAGAAAGCCACGCAATATCTTGCATGGCTTCAGTCAATTCCTAACTTTTTAATTTTATAATATAGACTTCGAATAGAAATATTTAAGGTTTCGGCTGTTTTGGTCCGATTATTTCCATGCCTTTCCAATGTATCTTCTATAATCTTTTTTTCAGCTTCTTTCAATGCTTGGTCAAGACTTGCTACCTTCATCTTTTTATCCGATAATGATGCCGCATAGTTGTTGGAAAAGTCTGTTTCGCTATCAAAGAATTTTGGTAAATGCTTTGCTTCCAGCAATGTATCTTGAAGCTTCATGTTCACCATCGCTCTTCCTATATAGTTTTGAAGCTCTCTGACATTCCCCGGCCAGTGGTATTGTTTCAAATGCCTTAAAGCTTCCGGAGACAGATCTTTTGCATTTCTACCGTATTCCTGATTGTACTTATTAAGAAAACTAAGAATCAAAGGATAAATATCGTTCATCCTGTTTCTTAATGGAGGAATACGGATGGGTATTACATTTAGTCGGTAGTAAAGATCTTCTCTGAAACGCCCTTCTTCTACCGCTTTTTCAAGGTGAACATTAGTCGCTGCTATTACTCTTACATCCACATTGATAGATCTGGTAGATCCGACAGACATTACTTCTCCTTCCTGCAATACTCTCAATAGCTTCACCTGAGTGCTGGTAGGAATTTCTGCTATTTCATCAAGAAAGATAGTCCCATTATGTGCTTCCTGAAACAAACCTATTTTACCGCCTTTGCGCGCACCAGTAAAGGCACCTTCTTCGTATCCAAAAAGTTCGCTTTCCAGGAGAGACTCGTTAATAGCGGCACAATTCACCCGCACAAACTGTTTATATCTTCTGTCTGACAAATTATGTATGGCATGAGCAAACAGTTCTTTACCCGTACCACTTTCTCCCCTTAATAGGATATTTGCCGGTGTTTTTGCTGCTTGTCTTGATTTTTCAATACAATCTGTCATTTGTTGATCAGACGCAATGATATCATCAAAGGTGTATTTAGCTTCTAGCTTCCTAATAATTTGTCTGGCTAACATTAACTCCCGGTTCAATTTTTTCATTTCGGTTAAATCCTGTAAAATCCCTACGCTTCCGCGCAACTCCCCATCTACGATAATAGGTGACGCACTTGCTATAATTTCTTTATGATGCTTTCCTACTTTTAGCTTGGTATTGCTTACTGGTTTTTGCTTCTTAAGAGCTTGCAAGTGTACGCTTTGACCTTCAGAAATATCAACCGTTACCGGTTTTCCAATAATATCTTTTTCTGATAAGCCGGTTAATTTAGTATAGGCAGGATTGATCAACACATGAATCCCTTTTTCATCACAAACCGAAATAGCATCTTGAGTAGAATGCAAGATTCCTTCTAAAAGACTTTGCATTTCTTTTAATCGATCAATTTGATCGTTCAAACTAGTCAGGTCACTTATATCACGAAAAATTGCTACAGCACCAACCACTTGTCCAAGATCATTATGCATCGGCATCCTTCTGATAGTTATTTCTTTATTACCAATTTTCAAGAAGTTGTCCGCTGTTATTTCTTCAAGAACCATCACGTCAACTAACTGGGTTTCCGGAAAGTTTTCAGAAATGTATTTTCCAACTACTTTCTCTTTAGAAAGTCCTGTCATTATTTCGGCGGCATGGTTAAACAATGTAACCACGCCACCTTTATCAATAATCATCATTCCATCATTTGTAGAGTCTAGAATTGTTTCCATTTCTTTAGTCATCATTATCAGAATCCACCTTTATTCTGTTTCAGGGTCCAACAATTGAATTTCAAAAGACTCTGGCTCTATCACAACATCCGTGGCAATATTTTCCACATTCATTGGTAACCACACTCTTGGAAAGACTTCGTGCACTCCAGCCTCTAGGCCTTCTAAATCGATAAATATCATTATCGTTCGTGTATCAAGATTTTCCAGAGAATTGCCAAGAGCTGTAAGCCTTACATGAACCTTCTCCGGTAGAGAGCCTTCATCAAGAGTGAGATCTGCATCTTTATTCTCGTAGCGTATATTTTCCCGGCCAATTTCTAGTATATGTTCTTGCATTGCTTTAACCTCAATATCCAACAGTATCTCTCTCTCATTGTGAGGTCTTACTTGGTCAGGAAAAAGAATCGGCACCCTCACTTGTTTGCTTTCCGTAAGATCTCTTAGCTCCACCAGCTCTGTTTTTAACCGGCTAATGCCCTCCAATACATTCGATTGACCTCTAACCGTTACCGATCTTGGTTCGCTGTTAACTCTCACAATCCTATATCCTTCTGCTCCCTGAATATTCATATCTATTTCTACCGGTACCGACTTAATCTGATCAATCATTACATTAACCTCAACAAAGCCCGTCTTTACTTCAACCTGATCCACTTCCTCCCCTCTACTATTAATAGCGCGTAAAGGAAGGCTTTTCGAAATATTATTGTTTTCATTGCTCAGCTGAAGTTGTGCAACGATTTCTTCGATAGAGTTTATATAGCTTTCTGGTCCTTCAACCCACACTTCCTCCGGTTTGATTTGTGTCTCTCCTACTACAAAACCTGATGCAGGAGTACCTTCGACATTTAACCCCACAGGTATTTGTTTCTCAACAATTCTTTCCAGCTCTACGGTGACATAACGGGGACTATACTCTACTTCTACTCCGCCCGGCACACTAACTTCTATTGGAATTGAGTTAGTCCCTTCTTCATAGCCTCTTAAATCAACTTTTGCATCAATATTATTTCGTGTAACGCGATGTACCTGATCCCTATTTCCTGTAAGCCTAACTCTGATGGTGGGTTCCGGATTGCCATATACCACTAACCCTGATTGACGTATAATGTTTTCATTGACTAGTTTTACAGGTATATTCAATTCTTCTCTTGTTATTCTGGGATTGATTACACTCATTACATAAATCCATAATAAAAGTGCAAATAGAATCGAGATGATTTTTGCCGCTAAATTTTTACTAAGAAATTTACTCATCATTACGCCTCCACTTATACTTCCAAAACTTCCATTGCTGTTTGCTTTTAATCTCAAAACTGTTATCAATATATTTTTTCAATGTGTCCACATCTAAGAAACGAGTCAGTTTACCATTTTCAGCAATCGAAATCGCCCCTGTTTCTTCTGAAACAATCACAACAATGGCATCGGATTTTTCTGTAACACCAAGTCCGGCACGATGACGTGTCCCTAATTCTTTATTAATAGTAGGGTTTTCTGTTAATGGCAGAAAACAGCCGGCTGCCATGATTTTATTTTTTCTAATAACCACAGCACCATCATGCAATGGCGTATTCGGAATAAAAATATTGATCAGTAAAGCTCTTGATACGGCTCCCGCAATGGGGGTTCCCGTCTCAATAACCTCATTTAACCCGGTATCTTTTTCGATAACAATTAAAGCACCTATCTTCTGTCTGGATAAAGAACCCGTTGCTTCTCCCACTTCTTCTACCAAGCGATTTATTTCTTCATGTTCGATATCAGCTATTGATTTGGTCAAAAACTTTGTTCTGCCGATATACTCCAATGCCCTTCTTAACTCCGGCTGAAAAACAATAAGGAGCGCAATAAGCCCTACAGTCATCGTATTTCTTAAAATCCAGTTAATGACATGCAACTGAAGCCAATCGCTCATCTGAGTAGCAATTAGCAATACCAATATGCCTTTTATCAGCTGTTGGGCTCTTGTTTCACGAATGAGCATATATAATTTATAGAAGACAAAGGCAACAATTGCCATGTCAACCATATCCCATATTCCAATATTCCTTAATATATTTAATATTTCCTGCATAGCGACACCCCTGATTATGTATAAGCTTTTTTACTTATTTTATATATTATACCACTCTCGCCTTAATATGCCTATGGGGTCTTTACACTTAATATTAGTAGATTCATTTAAGATTTTTTCGTCTTAGGGTTGTATTTTTATTCATTATAGTGTATTATTTATGCAAGTAGTTTTATTTTAGGAGGTTATCTTATGAGCAAAGAAAAAGCAGTGTTAGCGTATTCTGGCGGTTTAGATACATCCGTCATCTTAAAATGGTTGCAAACTCATTACGACTATGATGTTATCGCCGTATGTGTTGATGTCGGACAGGATGAAGATTTATCATCCGTCGATAAAAAAGCCTTGGAAACAGGTGCGATAAAATCTTATGTCATTGATGTTGCTGAAGAATTTCTAACAGATTATGTCTATCCAACCTTGAAGGCAGGCGCCATGTATGAAGGAGAATATTTACTTGGAACATCCTTCGCTCGACCTTTAATGGGTAAACTTCTTGTTGAAATAGCTGAAAAAGAAGGCGCCGTAGCTATTGCCCACGGCTGTACTGGTAAGGGCAATGATCAGGTGCGATTTGAAACAGCTGTAAAAGCATTAAATCCTCATTTGAAAATCATTGCACCTTGGAGAGAATGGGAGATGAAATCCCGGGAAGATTGTATCGATTTTGCCGAAAAACATGGAATTCCAATACCTGTAACAAAGAAAGATATTTATAGTCGTGATCAAAATATATGGCACTTAAGCCATGAAGGCGGGAATTTAGAAGATCCATGGAATGAACATGAATCTGAAATTTATAAAATGACTATCCGCCCGGAAGATGCACCTGATAAAGCTACCTATGTGGTTATCGATTTTGAAGAGGGTATCCCCGTAGCTGTTGATGGAGAAAAACTTGCACCAGTATCTCTACTGAAAAAATTAAATCAATTAGCTGGGGATAACGGCATAGGTGTCATTGATATTGTTGAGAATCGATTGGTTGGAATGAAGTCTCGAGGTATATACGAAACTCCTGGTGGAACATTAATGTATGAAGCACATAAAATACTGGAAAAACTGACTTTAGATCGTATGACTCAAAGCTTCAAACGAACTTTAGCTGAGCGTTATTCCCAACTAGTATACGACGGACTATGGTTCACTCCCTTAAAAGAGGCCATGGACGCTTTTGTAGACGTTACCCAAAAGCCAGTTACCGGGAAAGTACGATTAAAATTATATAAAGGTAGCTGTACGAACGCTGGCTCCTCTTCTCCTTTTTCTATGTATAGCGAAGAATTTGCTACTTTTGGTGAAGATGAAGTGTATAATCAAAAAGATGCCGAAGGATTTATCAACTTATTTGCTTTGCCACTAACAATCCGGGCTATCATGAAGGAGAAAAGAAATAAAAAATAGCACTTCCGCTCCCTATAATGGTTATTATATTAATAGAAAAAACTCCGCCTTGTGCAGCGGAGTTTTTTCTGATATATATACTTTATGCACAGATATTTACGGATTAAACAGATAATTATAAGAAAGTGGTGATCTTTAATGCGCAAAACAGCTTGGTTTCTCGTTCTTGGTATTATCGGATTTCTTTATATTGCTTCCTCTATTCCTGGTTTAAGAGTACTACCAGTCCTCAGGCAGTTAACTCATATTGCAACAGGCTTTGACTATATCTTCCAGAGTCTGTCTGAGTGGATCGCCAAGCGAATACCTTTAGATTTTGGTGAGTTAGCGTACATTGATGCTGTTATGAGAGACTTCTTGACTTACATTCGTGAAAATCCAGTTCTTATAGAGTTTTTTCTTCGGAAACTAGCACATGTAATCATCTTTTTCTTTCTTACTATTGCTATTTTTATTCTTCTTTATCAATATATTTCTAAAGCCAGTATTGCTATGATACTTTCCTTTTTTTTAGGTTTTGTCTTAGCCGTTTTAGATGAGTTCAGACAATCCTTTGTACCAGGAAGAGTCGCAAGCGCTGTAGACGTTTTTATTGATATGATCGGTGTTTCACTTGGAATACTTTTCATCCTTTTTGCCTTAATCATCACGAGTGGAGAACGGTATCGGTTTTTAAAGCATAAAAAAATGAAGAAAAAATCATTGTATCCTAAAGTAAACAAACATCCAGAACTAACTGGAAAGTTCAAAAAACAAAAATAAAAATCGACCCTTCGCAACCTCTGCAAAAAGCCGACCTAATGGTGCCCAGACGCGGAATCGAACCACGGACACGAGGATTTTCAGTCCTCTGCTCTACCGACTGAGCTATCTGGGCATATCGATGAGTATGTATGGTGCGGGTGGAGGGACTTGAACCCCCACGGTCGCCCGCTAGATCCTAAGTCTAGTGCGTCTGCCAATTCCGCCACACCCGCATGGTCATAGACACTAAAGGTCTACTATAACTGGTTATTGTTTCTCGTCACCTTACTTACCACTAAAAAAAGGCATAAAAATGGTGGAGGGAGAAGGATTCGAACCTTCGAAGTCGTTGACAACAGATTTACAGTCTGCCCCCTTTGGCCACTCGGGAACCCCTCCACTTCATGGAGCTGGTGATGGGACTCGAACCCGCAACCTGCTGATTACAAATCAGCTGCTCTGCCAATTGAGCTACACCAGCATGTTATTAAGTTATGACACTTATCTATACTACCATATTATTTATTGAATTTCAAGTATAATATGGCGACCCGGAAGGGACTCGAACCCTCGACCTCCAGCGTGACAGGCTGGCATTCTAACCAACTGAACTACCGGGCCTAAATGGTGGGCGCAACAGGGCTCGAACCTGTGACCCCCTGCTTGTAAGGCAGGTGCTCTCCCAGCTGAGCTATGCGCCCT